>NZ_CATQFV010000052.1:0-151146 GCF_958267435.1 Neisseria benedictiae | reverse complement strand
ATAATAGTTCCTATTTTACTTGGGATAATTGCATTAATATTAAAAATATTAAAAATTAATTAATCTTAAAGCAAAGCCGACGACCGCACCCGCGCCCTGCAGGGTCTAGCCGCCGGTGCCCAAGCCTACCAACTGGCCGATGGCGTCGGCAAAGTGGCCGATTATGCGCGGCAAATTCAGCCGACCCGAATAAGACCAAGCAAGTCTTTTCATAACCCGCGTGCATGGTGCAGACTCCCGTCAAAGCAGAGCAGGACTTAAGGCATAGATAAAGCGGCAACCGGATGGCTGCCGCTTTTTTGTAAAGATGATCGGTACCGATTCACTCATTCTTACATCAGAATCACAATACATACGGAGCACCTAAATCCCCTATTTCTGCAAACAATTCTCCGACCGTCTCCATCAGAACAGAAAACTTGTTGCAGCCACTTTCCTGAAAGAGCTTGGAAAACTCAAATGCATTATGGGATTTTTGAATACCTCAATAATGGCGGCGGCGGAAATAAAACATCCCCTCACTGTCGATTTCCAGCACATAGCGTCCGTTCTGCACGGCGGCATATCCGCTTTTGCCTGCCTGATAGGGTTGCAGTGCGGCATGCAAGACCAGGTAATCCGTCAGTTTGCCGCCGTCTTCGGCGATATTGCCCACCAGTTTGGCAAACAAGGTATGACACACGCCGTTTGCCGACCAACCTGCCGGACCGCCCTTATCGTCGGTTTCCATGCATTTGCCGCTGATGACTTCCAAGTCGTTGGGATGCTTGCCGATCAGTTGCAACACATTCTGTTCCGACAAGCCCTCAATCGGATAAGTCAGCTGTTTTTTGCCTTCAGCCGTTTTTCCTTCTTGCACCCCGCCCAGAGCCAAGCCAGCAATCGCCGTATTGTCGATATATTTGACTTTGAAAACCGGTTTCGGCGCACCCTGCACTGCATTTTGCGGCTGTTCCGCCGTATTTTCGGATTTACCGCAGGCGGCAAGCAGCAGGCAGCCGCTTAACACGACAAAAGATGTTTTAAGCATTCCACACTCCTGATGGTTTCAAAATGCCGTCTGAAACACGGACAATGGATGTTCAGACGGCATGGGTTTATTTCAAAGGACGGATACCGACCGCATCGCGTACTTTGTCCAATAATTCGCGCGCTTCTTTGCGCGCTTTGGCCGCGCCTGCCTGCAAAATGTCTTCGATTTGCGAAGGATTGGCGGTCAGCTCGTTGTAGCGTTCGCGCGGTTCTGCCAGCTCGGCGTTGATTCTGGCAGCCAAGAGTTTTTTGGCTTCGCCCCAAGCCAGGCCGTCGGCAAGCATTTGTGTGAACGCTGCTGTTTCAGACGGCATGGAGAAGGCCTTGTAGATTTCAAACAAGGGGCTTTCGTCAGGCTGTTTCGGCTCGCCTGGCTCTTTCATGTTGGTGATGATTTTGTTGACCGATTTTTGGGTTTTCTTGTCGTTTTCCCAAAGCGGAATGGTGTTGCCGTAGGATTTGGACATTTTGCGTCCGTCCAAGCCGACCAAGAGTTCGACGTTTTCGTCGATTTTCACTTCGGGCAGGGTGAAGAGTTCTTGGAAACGGTGGTTGAAGCGTCCGGCAATGTCGCGCGCCATTTCGACATGTTGGATTTGGTCGCGTCCGACGGGGACTTCGTTGGCGTTGAACATGAGGATGTCGGCAGTCATCAGAATCGGATAACTGAACAAACCCATTTCCACGCCGAAATCGGGGTCTTCCTGCCCGTTTTCTGCATTTGCCTGCACGGCGGCTTTGTAGGCGTGGGCGCGGTTCATCAGGCCTTTGGCGGTAATGCAGGTCAGAATCCAGTTCAATTCCATCACTTCGGGAATGTCGCTTTGGCGGTAGAAGGTGGTGCGCTCGGGGTCGAGTCCGCAGGCAAGCCAAGTGGCGGCAACGGCTTGGGTGGATTGGTGAATCATCTCCGGTTCGTGGCATTTGATAATGCCGTGGTAATCGGCGAGAAAGAGAAAGGATTCGGTATCGGGGTTTTGCGCCGCACGGACGGCGGGGCGGATAGCACCGACGTAGTTGCCCAGATGCGGGATGCCGGTAGTGGTTACGCCGGTCAGAACTCGTTTTTTGCTCATAAAATGTCCTTACGGCATCAATGCCGTCTGAAAGGGAAAAGAATGTGGCGATTATACCCGATTTGCCACATACATCCAGCCGACAACAGACTTTTCCATATTAAGAAGCTATAGTTATACACATTATTATGCATTTTTATATTCTTTAAATTCAATAATATATAGAATTAAATATAGAAAAACAGAAAACAGCACTTGAGTTATCCACAGTCATGCACATATAGGTTTCAACAATGGACGTTTCCAAAAGGAAAAGAAAATGCGATACGACAAATTAACCGCCAAATTCCAACAAGCCCTTGCAGAAGCTCAGAGTTTGGCGTTGGCTGCGGACAGCAGCTATCTGGAAGCGGGCTTCGTGCTGAAAGCCCTGCTTGACGACCAAAACAGCGGAGCCGCCGCGCTCTTGGCTCATGCGGGCGTGAACGTGCCACAGGTGAAACAGCGTTTGCAACAACATTTAAGCAGCCTGCCGAAAGTGTCCGGCCAGGGCGGCGACATTATGCCCAGCCGTGAATTGCAGGCGGTGTTGAACCTGATGGACAAAGCCGCAACCAAACGCGGCGATGCCTATATCGCCAGCGAACTTTTCCTGCTCGCCTTGGTACAACAGAACGATGCGACCGGCAAAATCCTGAAAGAAGCCGGCGCGACCGAACAAAACATTAATGCTGCGATTGACGCGGTACGAGGAGGACAAAACGTGAACGATGCCAATGCCGAAGACCAACGCGATGCGCTGAAAAAATACACACTTGACTTAACCCAGCGCGCCCGCGACGGCAAACTCGACCCTGTTATCGGCCGCGACGACGAAATCCGCCGCGCGATTCAGGTATTGCAACGTCGTACTAAAAATAACCCTGTGCTGATTGGCGAGCCTGGTGTGGGTAAAACCGCTATCGTCGAAGGATTGGCGCAACGCATCGTCAACGGCGAAGTGCCCGAATCCCTGCGCAATAAACGTTTGCTGGTTTTGGATTTGGCGGCATTGATTGCCGGCGCGAAATACCGCGGCGAATTTGAAGAACGCTTGAAAGGCGTGTTGAACGACTTGGCTAAAGACGACGGCAACACTCTGATTTTCATTGACGAAATCCATACTTTGGTCGGCGCGGGTAAAACCGACGGCGCGATGGATGCGGGCAATATGCTGAAACCGGCTTTGGCACGCGGCGAACTGCACTGCATCGGCGCGACCACTTTGGACGAATACCGCCAATACATCGAAAAAGATGCGGCACTCGAACGCCGCTTCCAAAAAGTATTGGTCGGAGAACCCAGCGTGGAAGACACCATCGCTATTTTGCGCGGTTTGCAAGAGCGTTATGAAATCCACCACGGCATCGATATTACCGACCCCGCCATTGTTGCCGCAGCAGAATTGAGCGACCGCTACATTACCGACCGCTTCCTACCCGACAAAGCGATTGATTTGATTGATGAAGCCGCCAGCCGTGTCAAGATGGAAAAAGAAACCAAGCCGGAAGCGATGGACAAAATCGACCGCCGTTTGATTCAATTACGGATGGAAAAGGCACACGTTGAAAAAGAAAAAGACGATGCCAGCAAAAAACGTTTGGAGCTGATAGACGAAGAAATCGACGGTCTGGAAAAAGAATACGCCGATTTGGAAGAAATCAGGAAAGCCGAAAAAGCGATTTCAGACGGTGTCGCCAATATTAAGAAACAAATTGACGAAGTCAAAATTAAAATCGAACAGGCAAAACGGCAAGGCGATTTAGCACTGGCTTCAAAATTGATGTATGAAGATTTGGAACATTTGGAAAAACAGCGTGCAGCCGCCGAACGGGAAGATACGGACGGCACAAAACCGGCAAACAGACTCTTGCGTAATAATGTCGGTGCTGAGGAAATCGCAGAGGTGGTTTCCCGTATGACTGGCATTCCTGTGTCCAAAATGATGGAAGGCGAACGCGATAAATTGTTGAAAATGGAAGAAGTATTGCACCGCCGCGTGGTCGGTCAAGACGAAGCCGTGCGCGCCGTGTCCGATGCCATCCGCCGCAGCCGTTCCGGTTTGTCCGATCCGAACAAACCTTACGGTAGCTTCCTGTTCTTAGGACCGACCGGCGTAGGTAAAACCGAGTTGTGCAAAGCCTTGGCAGGCTTCCTGTTTGACAGCGAAGACCATCTCATCCGCATCGATATGTCCGAATATATGGAAAAACACGCCGTTGCCCGCCTCATCGGCGCGCCTCCGGGCTATGTCGGCTACGAAGAAGGCGGCTACCTGACCGAACAAGTCCGCCGCAAACCGTACAGCGTGATTCTTTTGGACGAAGTGGAAAAAGCCCATCCCGACATGTTCAACATCCTGCTGCAAGTATTGGATGACGGCCGTTTGACCGACGGGCAAGGCAGGACGGTGGATTTTAAAAACACCGTGATTGTGATGACTTCCAATATCGGCAGCCAGCACATCCAACAAATGGGAACTCAGGACTACGAAGCGGTAAAAGAAGTTGTGATGGAGGATGTGAAAGAACATTTCCGTCCCGAAATGATCAACCGTATCGACGAAGTGGTCGTGTTCCACGGTTTGGATCAAGCCAATATCCGCAGCATTGCCAAAATCCAGCTCAAAGGTTTGGAAAAACGTTTGGAAAAACAAAACCTGCGCCTGGCTGTTTCCGATGCCGCTCTGGACATCATCGCCAAAGCCGGTTTCGACCCGATTTACGGCGCACGTCCGCTCAAACGCGCGATCCAATCGGAAATCGAAAACCCGCTGGCAAAAGCCCTGCTGGCCGGAAACTATGCGCCCGAAAGCGAAATCAGGGTGGAAGCCGACGGCGACAGACTGAAATTTGCCTGATTCGTTCCTGCTGTTGAAAATGCCGTCTGAAACGGAGATTCCCGTTTCAGACGGCATTTTATATCCTCGGCAGACAGCCCGTCCCCTTATTGGCGGTAGGTTTGCAGGAATCTTGCCAGCCTGCCCACCGCCTCTTCAATCTGATGGACGTAAGGCAGCGTAACAATGCGGAAATGGTCGGGTTTAATCCAATTAAACCCCGTTCCCTGCACCAGCAGGACTTTTTCGCGCACCAGCAAATCGTAAACGAATTTCATATCATCGTGGATACGGTACATTTCGGTATCGATTTTCGGGAACATATACATCGCGCCCATCGGTTTGACGCAGGACACGCCGGGGATTTGGCTGACCAATTCCCACGCCCTGTTACGCTGTTCCAAAAGCCGTCCGCCGGGCAAAATGAATTCGTTAATGCTCTGATAACCGCCCAATGCCGTCTGAATCGCGTGCTGCATCGGCGTATTGGCACACAGGCGCATGGACGAGAGCATATCCAAACCCTCGATATAACCTTTTGCATGATGTTTCGGCCCGTTGAGCACCATCCAGCCTTGGCGGAATCCGGCAACGCGGTAGGCTTTGGACAAACCGTTGAACGTTACCGTCAAAAGGTCGGGGGCAAGCGCGGCGATGTGGTGGTGAACCGCGCCGTCATAAAGGATTTTGTCGTAAATCTCGTCGGCGAAAATAATCAAACCATGCTTGCGCGCCAGTTCGGCGATTTCGAGCAGAATTTCCAGGCTGTACACCGCTCCTGTCGGATTATTGGGGTTGATGACGACGATGGCTTTGGTTTTGGGCGTGATTTTGGCTTCCATATCGGCAAGGTTGGTAAACCAGCCGTTTTCTTCGTCGCACAGATAATGGCGTACCGTACCGCCCGCAAGCGTTGCCGCCGCCGTCCACAAAGGGTAGTCGGGCGCGGGAATCAGGATTTCGTCGCCGTCGTTGAGCAACGCCTGCATAGACATCGTAATCAGCTCGGACACGCCGTTGCCGATATAGACATCGTTTACCGTAATATCGCGCAAACCTTTGGTCTGATAGTAGTGAACAATGGCTTTACGGGCGGAATACAACCCTTTGGAATCGCAATAGCCTTGCGAAGTCGGCAGGTTGCGGATGACATCGACCAAGATTTCATCAGGGGCTTCAAAGCCGAACGGCGCAGGGTTGCCGATATTGAGTTTAAGGATTTTATTGCCCTCCTCTTCCAACTGAAGGGCTTTTTTGTGAACCGGCCCGCGTATGTCGTAGCAGACGTGGTCGAGCTTTGCAGACTTGGGAAACTTATCCATAATGTGTTCCGTAAATTTTGGGCAATGGGTGGGAATGTACTCTTTTTCACGCGGAATTTAAAGCATCAGGGCAGGGTTTTTCAGGCTTTTCACCTGCCCTCTTTGCGCCGTTCGCTGACACTTTTGCCGCCTATGCCCCAGTTATCGGTATCCACTTCGTCAATCACGACAACCGTTGTTTCGGGATTTTTGCCCAGCACGCGTGCCAGCAATTCGGTTACGCCGCCGATCAATTCCGCTTTTTGCGCGGCAGTCGGCGCTTCCTTACCACCGGTTACTTTAATATTGACATAGGGCATCTTTTCTCTCCATTCAAAAATTTTGCCATCTTATCAGACAAGCCCGTTACACCCAACCGGCTTTTTAATTTCTCAAAAACCATATATCAGACAATAATTTATTTATCAGCACCGAAGCACAGGCTTTCTCCGACACCACCGACGGCAAAGGCGAAGTGGACATCATCCCCTTGCGCCAAGGCTTCTGGAAAGCCAGTGTCGAACACAAAGCCGACTTCCCCGATCAAAGCGTGTGCCAAAAACAGGCGAACTACTCAACTTTAACCTTCCAAATCGGCCATTCTCACCATTAATCCCGCCCGCACAAAAATGCCGTCTGAAGGCTTCAGACGGCATTTTTTTGTTCAAATATCAATACCAGCCGCGCAGCTTCATCGCTTTTTCAACACGGCGGATACTCATCATATAAGACGCGGTTCGCAAATCGACATCATACTCTTGCGCCAAGTTCCAAATATCGCGGAACGCGCGGCGCAGGACGACGGTTTCTTTTTCCTGAACTTCGTCAAATTCCCAATAATAGCCTTGCAGGTTTTGCACCCACTCGAAATAGGAAACGACCACGCCGCCGCAGTTTGCTAAAATATCGGGCACGACCAATACGCCGTTTTGACGCAGGATAACGTCGGCTTCGGGCGTAGTCGGGCCGTTTGCGCCTTCAACCACGATTTTCGCGCGGACTTTACCGGCGTTTTCGGAAGTCAGTTGGTTTTCCAACGCGCAAGGGGCGAGTACGTCCACATCCAAAGCCAAAAGTTCGGCGTTGGTAATTTCTTTGCCGTAACCGGCTTCGTTGGTGATGAAGCCTTTTTCTTGGAACTCTTTAAACAGGGCTTCCATATCCAAGCCATTTTCATTGTAGATGGCAACGTCAACAGTAGATACGGCAACGACTTTCGCGCCGGCTTTGTGTGCATAGTAACCGGTGTGATAACCGACATTGCCGAAACCTTGAATGGCGTAAGTGGCACCTTTCACGTCTTTCCCCAGTTTTTCCAAAGCTTGGACGGCGGCGAAGTTCACGCCGTAACCGGTGGCTTCGGTACGCGCCAAAGAGCCGCCGAACTCAACCGGTTTGCCGGTAAATACGCCCGGTGCAGAATGTTTCACCACGTTTTCATAGGCATCCACCATCCAAGACATGATTTTGCCGTTGGTGTTCACATCAGGTGCGGGAATATCGATTTTTTCGCCGATCAACGGAGAAATGGCTTCGGAATAAGCGCGTGCGATGCGTTCCAGTTCCGCTTCGGAATAATCGCGTGGATCCAAGGTAACGCCGCCTTTGCCGCCGCCGTAAGGAATACCGGCCACGCAGCATTTGATGGTCATCCAAATCGACAGGGCTTTGACTTCGTCCAGATTCACACCGGGATGGAAGCGCACGCCGCCTTTATAGGGGCCGACGGCGTTGTTGTGTTGCGAACGGTAGCCCGTGAAGGTTTTGACTGTGCCGTCGTCGAGTTTGACGGGGAAATTGACTTCCAACACGCGGGTCGGACTCTTCAGGATTTCATAAACGGCCGGATCGGTTTTCAGCTGGTCGCAGGCGGTTTTGACCTGTTTTCGCGCGATTTCAAACGGATTGAGGGTTTCTTTTGCAAGGGCTTCAGACATTTTGCTTCCTTTTCACAAAAAGATTTTCAGGGGCGTGCATTCCGCTCATTACTATAACCAATTTCCCGACAAAATGTAATAGCGTGTAGTCGGCATAAGCCCGATTTGATTAATCTATATATGATTTTATTTTTCAAGCCGCACGGAATCCGTCTGAAAAAAGCGGAACACATATCCAAAAAGCAAATGTCCAATTAAATAAAGATATAAGAATCCTTTTATTTTTTAAAAATTTAATTGGAACGCCGCCGGGATTTGCACACCCTTCCCGACTCCGTTCCGAAATCCGGAAACACCGCCGGCAAAACCTGTTGCGATTGTTAACAATCCATACATTAGAAGCCCTGTGCAAACGATGTTAAAATAAACCCTTTCAACCCGACAGGAAACCGGATTATGAATGCAGCCATCGAACACGTCCAAGCCGTCGCCTTCGATTTGGACGGCACACTGTGCGATTCCGTCCCCGACCTTGCCGCCGCCGCAGAAGCGATGTTGGAACAACTCGGTATGAAACCGCTGCCCGCCAAAGTGGTCGAAAGCTATGTGGGCGACGGCATCGGCAAACTGGTTCACCGCGTCCTCACCAACGACCGCGACCGCGAAGCCGATTCCGAACTGTGGGAAAAAGGTTTCGTATCCTATATGAAATACTACCGCGACCATTTGAGCGTCTTCACCCGCCCCTATCCCGAAACCGCAGCCGGGCTGGCATTGCTCAAATCTTTGGGCATCCCGCTGGCAGTCATTACCAACAAAAACGAAATCCTTGCCGTCGAACTGTTGAAACAGCTCGGACTTGCCGACTACTTCAGCCTGATACTCGGCGGCGACAGCCTGCCCGAGAAAAAACCCAGCCCCCTGCCGCTGCAGCACGCCGCCGAAGTGTTAGGCATCGATGCCGCCAATATGATTATGGTCGGCGACTCGCGCAACGACATCATCGCCGCCAAAGCCGCCGGCTGCCTGAGCGTCGGCGTTACCTTCGGTTACGGCGATATGACGCTGCTCTCGCAAGACGATGCGACCCGCCCCGACTGGATTATCGGCTCGCTGCCCGAAATTTACGAAAACCTGCAACCGCAGAAAAATAAAGAAGAGTAGGCATTCGGACGGCACGCTATGCCGTCTGAAACCTGCCCCACGCCGAAACCGCCGCCATGAAACCGCAAAAATCCCTACGCGCCCGCGCGATGGACATCCTCTCGCGCCAAGAAGTCAGCCGCCTCGGTCTGAAGCGCAAACTTGCACCGCACGCCGAAAGCGAAGAGGAGTTGGAAAACGTGTTAAACGAATTTGCCGAACGCAACTGGCAGTCGGATTTGCGCTATGCCGAAGCCTATATCCGCAGCAAAAGCCGCAAACACGGTTTATTGAGGCTGAAACAGGCTTTGGCGCAACAGGGCATAGATGAAGAGACAAGCTACAAGCTGCTTCCGGACAGGTCGAGCGAAAAACAGACCGCCATGGACGTGTTGCGTAAAAAATTCAAACAGCCCGCCACCGACCTTAAAGAAAAACAAAAACAGGCACGCTTCCTCGCCTATCGCGGTTTTGATGCCGATACCGTTCAGACGGCATTGAAACGCGCTTGGGATGACGGCTGGGAGGAAGACTGCTGAACTGAATCCTTGAATCTTTTTGCACGGCAACGTAACCTTACGCCCATTTCCAACTTTTCCGATTGAGAACAAAATGTCCGAACAACCCGAAAAAAATCACAACCCGCTCCTTGAAGACGAACGCAAAAACCCGGTTTACCGTATGGGCCGGGCGGTTGCCGGATTCATGCTCGTCGTCTGGGCGGGCGTGCTGGCACTCGTGTTTTTCCTGGTCTTCCGTTTTTGGCTTTCCTAAACAAAATGCCGTCTGAAGGCTTCAGACGGCATCGGCGGCCCATTTCTGCAGGCTATCCCTCCATAGCTTTTTTTAGCTTGAATTCCACTTCCCCATTCCCTAAAATTTTCGCGCACCCATTTCAAAACACCCTTTCTTAAAACAGGTACACTATGACACAACAACGCCAACTGCCTTCCCACGAACTCATTATGTCCGAACTGATGATGCCGGACACCGCCAATTTCAGCGGCAACGTACACGGCGGCGAACTCCTGCTCCTGCTCGACCAAGTCGCCTATTCCTGCGCCAGCCGTTACAGCGGCAATTATTGCGTTACCCTGTCGGTTGACAAAGTCCTGTTTAAAGAACCCATCCACATCGGCGATTTGGTTACCTTTTACGCCGCTGTCAACTATACGGGACGCACCTCGATGGAAATCGGCATCCGTGTCGAAGCACAAAACATCCGCACCGGCGAAATCCGCCATACCAACAGCTGCTACTTCACGATGGTTGCGGTCAAAGACGGCAAACCCGTCCCCGTTCCCCCGCTGGAAATCCTGACCGACCGCCAACGCTGCCGCTACGAAAAAGCCAAAAAACGCAGAGACATCAGCCTGCAAGCCTCCGGAGACGTGTCCTGCAGCTGCTGACGGCGGACTATGCCGTCTGCAATACCGGACAAGCATTGTTCCAACATTCGGCATAATGGTTTGATTTATTGAAGCAAAATCGTCTGATTCCGACCCATCCGTTTTTCAACGCCGTTTTGAAACACAGCTGTGAAAATAAACGGCTGTGTTTTCATATTCCCTTGATGCAGCCCTAATCAATCGGACAAAATGCCTTTTATCCGATAAAGCCGCCCCCCGAACAGAAATAAGCGGCTTTTCCATTGCAAACGGATGAAATCAAGCGGATACCCAAACACAGTCAAACAAATTTATACGCCTTATCCCTTCTGAATGATTTGAAAACACAGCCGCCAAAAACAAAAATGCCGTCTGAAGACCTTTCAGACGGCATTTCCAACTTGATTTCAGGCAGAAAGTCAGAACGCGATATAGCTGTTCGGGTTAACCGGTTTGCCGTTTTGCCGCACCTCGAAATGAAGCTGCGTTCTGGAAGCATCGGTATTGCCCATCAAAGCGACCTGCTGCCCGCGTTTGACCTGCTGGCCCTCGCCGACCAGCAATTTTTGGTTGTGCCCGTATGCGGTCAGGAAGGAAGAATTATGCTGGATGATGACCAGGTTGCCATACCCCCTCAAACCGGAGCCGGCATAAACCACTTTGCCGTCAGCCGCCGCCAAAACGGGTTGTCCCGCATTTCCCGCAATATCGACACCCTTGTTGCCGCCGCCGAAATCGGCAATCACTTTGCCCGTCGTCGGACGCTGCCAAACAATGCCGGCAACCGTACGCGTGCCGGATGACGAAACGGCAGGAGATTGCGGGGCAGGCGCGGGGGCAGGAACCGCTTTATTTTCTACAACGGGCGCGGCAGGTTGCGGCGCGGACTGCACGGGCGGTTGCGCGGCGGGTTTCACAGGGGTTGGTACGGATACCGGCACGGCGGGCCTGCTTTCTACGGCTGCGGTTTTCGGTGCGGCATATCCTGCCGGCTTGACCTTCACGATCTGACCGATGCTCAACGTATTATCGGCCATACCGTTCCACGCACGGAAATCATCTTGAGAGATATGGTAGCGTTTGGAAATGTTGTACACCGTGTCGCCGCGCACAACGGTATGCGTCGCCGCATTGATGTCGACGGGCGCGTAAGAAGGAACATATGTACCCGAAACGGCAGGTGCAGGCGGCGGAACATAAGCAGGAGGCGTGTAAACCGGCGCAGTTTGCACGGGCGGCACATACGGCGCATCGTTGGCGGCAGGAGCGGCATTGTACGGCGTTGCGCCATAGGGGTTGTTGTAAACTGCCGAAGACGGCGCGTCCTGCATACCTGAATTGCCTGCAATGACAGGAGCAGGCTGTTGGGTGGCGCAACCGCCCAACAGAGCGGCAACGGCGGTACAAGCTGCCAAAAGTGTCGTTTGTTTCAACATAAGATAACCTTCATGTTCCGATATATAGCCTGAATGCGGCATATCATAATAAAAATGCGCGTTCTTCTCAAGCGCAAAGCCCGACGGTATTTGATAAAACGGTCAGTCCGTATGCCAGAACGCCGCCGTTTCCGCCATGTCCGGATAGGCGGTCAGGTCGATTTGCAGCGGCGTTACGGTAATGAAACCTGCTCCGCATTCACCGAAATCCGTCCCCTCTTCCCGATCGGAAACTTCGCCGACCGGCCCTATCCAATAAATCTGTTCGCCGCGCGGATTGCGCGCCGGAATGACGTTCTGACCGTGATGCCTCCTGCCCAAACGGGCGATTTTAATGCCCCGCACATCTTCCTGCGCGACGGCGGGGATATTGATGTTCCACAAAATGGGGGACTGCGGGGGGGTTTTGAAAAAATGCGCCAACAATGTCCACAGTGCCTTTTCTGCGGTTGCCCAATAGCGTCCGGAAGCGTCGTTTAAGGAAAACGCCACGGCGGGTATGCCCATAAGGTAGGCTTCGGTTGCCGCCGCAACCGTCCCCGAATAAAGCGTGTCGTCCCCCATATTCGCGCCCCGGTTAATGCCCGAAAAGACAAAATCGGCCTGAAAATCCGAAAATACAGACTGCCCGATGTGGATACAGTCGGTCGGCGTGCCGTTGACATAGTAGAACCCGTTTTGCGCCTGTTTCAACTGCAAAGGGCGTTCCAGCGTCAGCGAATTGCTGACCCCGCTCCTGTCGCGTTCGGGCGCAACCACCCTGACGTTGGCAAATTCCGCCGTAACGCGCGCCAAAACGGCGATGCCTTCGGAGAGGTAGCCGTCGTCGTTGGAAATCAAAACATTCATTCCGTATCCCACCTTATTCTTCGGACAGTCTGGTAATCCTGACCCGTTCGATGCGCTGCCCTTCTTTTTCGAGCACTTCAAACCGCCAACCGTGAAAATCGGCAAAATCGCCGACATCGGGGATGGTTTGCAATTCTTCCATAATCAGCCCGGCAACGGTATGGAAATCGGTATCTTCCTCCTGTTGCGGCAGATTGAGTTGGGATGCCAGCTCCACATATTCCAACGCGCCTTCCACCGTCAGGCTTTCATCGGGATTCCCCTGAACGGCGGGTTCTTCTTCGCGCTCGAATTCTTCGGGAAAGTCGCCGGCAATGGCTTCCAACAGGTCTTTCATCGTTACCATACCCAACACCGCGCCGAACTCGTCCACCACCAAAGCGTAATCCGCGCTGCTTTGGCGGAAGAGCTCGATTGCCCCCAGCGCGGTGGTACTATCGGGCAAAACGAGCGGCTGGCGCAATGCCGTCTGAATGTCGAGACCGCCTGTTTCCAGCAGTTGGGCGAGCAGGTCTTTCTTGTTGATGTAGCCCAAAGGTTCGTCCACGCCCGCCTTTCCGACAACGAGCAGGCGGCTGTAAGGCGTGTTTTGCAGTTGGGCATACTGTTCTTCACGGCTTTGGGAAATGTCCAGCCGTTCGATGTCGCGGCGGGGGATCATCACCCCCATAATCGGACGCTCGGCAAGCGTCAATACGCTGCGTATCATCGATTTTTCGTTTTCTTCAAAATGCGCGTCGTCCCCGGATTCGCCGCCCGCGTCGGCAAGCACGCTTTCGCGTATGCCCATCATACCCAAGACGTTTTCGGCGGTGCGCTTGCGCCACGAGCTGCCGATGTAGTCGTTTTTGCGGCTGTTGCGCTGGGAAATCTGGTTAAACAGTTCGATTAAAATCGAGAAGCCGATGGCGGCGTAGAGATAGCCTTTGGGAATATGGAAATGGAAGGCTTCGGCAATCAGGCTGAAACCGATCATCAACAAAAAACCAAGGCAGAGCATCACGACGGTGGGATGCCTGTCTACAAATTCGGTCAAGAGTTTGCTGGCGGAAATCATCACTGCCATTGCCACGACGACCGCGCCCATCGCGACGACGATGTGATCGACCATCGCCACGGCGGTAATGACCGAATCGATGGAAAACACGGCATCCAGTATCAGGATTTGCGCGACCACGCCCCAAAACGGCGCGTGTTTTTTCCGGCTGTCGGCAACGGTAAACCGGTTGTGCCCTTCGAGGCGTTCGTGCAGTTCGGTGGTGGCTTTGTACAGCAGGAAAATACCGCCCGCGAGCATAATCATGTCCTTGCCGGAAACGGCGAGGCCGCCGATTTGGAACAGCGGCTCGGTCAGCGTGATGATGTGCGCCATAAAGGCAAGCATAATGATGCGGATGACGACTGCCAGCCCCAGCCCGGTAATCCGTGCGCGGTCGCGCCGTGCGGGCTGGACCTTGTTTGCCAAAATCGCCACAAAGACAAGGTTGTCTATCCCCAATACGACTTCCAACACCAAAAGCGTGGCAAAACCTATCCAGGTATGCGGTTCTGCCAACCAACTGAAATCCATAATTTTCGTGTTCCTCGACAGTACGGCGGCGGCAAGGCTGCCGTTGTGTTTGCAATGTCCGGCATATTAGGGATACCGTCTGAACGCTGGTTTCAGACGGCATCGGGTTCAGTCGGCGATAAAGCCGTCTATCGGCGCGTAGCCCCGGGCATTTCCCTGCGCGTCCAGCACCACAATCCAATCTTTCTGCCTGCTGCCGGTAAAGGGCAGGAAATACCAGTCTTTATCTTCGGAAATATCTGCCTGCTTCAAAATATCGGCAACGGCGATTTTTCTCGCATCTGCCAATTTTTTCAGCGGCTTCATCGCCTTACGGATTTTATCCGCCTCTTGGCGGGAATACGGCAGCCACCGGTCCGGGCGCATACTCGGCTCTATGCCCTGCATAGACAAATCCAGGGTTTTGTTTTGTTCGTCCGCCGTATCCGGCTCTTTCAGCCCGACGCGGCGGATGCCGAACCACGACAGGCTTTGCAGCCCTTCCGGCGCTTTGTGCAAATCTTCAACCGCCACTTCGGCGGCGGTCACAACATTAATCCTGTCTTTTTCAAACGCCTCCACCACGGGACGCGCCAAAGAAACGCTGTGCAAACCGTACACCAACGCGGCAAGCTGGATCGCACCGGTCAGGGAAAAATCCACGGCTCGCGCCCTGCCTGTCTTTTTCGGACTGGACAATATCAGCGTCAGCAGCGGACCGCACACGATGTCTACCGCCACCACTAACTTATAAAGCGACAGACCGCCCGTCAGCTCGGCATAAGGATAAGGATACCAAACCTTAAAAACCAGCAATGCCGCCAGTCCTGCGACCGACAGGCTGATTAAGAGGTGCCAGCCCGCATTTTTCAACGCAAACCGCCATCTCGGGACTGTTTTTCCGTTTTCCATCATATCTTATTCAAATCAAAAATAACCGTAAAAACAGGGCGCATTGTACAACAGATAGAGACTGCTTAAAATGCTGCACCATCTGAAAACCTGCCGTTCAGACGGCATCCTTCACCCGACATCAATGCACAAATATTTCAATTCCAGATATTCGTCCGCACCGTATTTGCCACCTTCGCGCCCCAAACCGCTGCGTTTCACGCCGCCGAACGGTGCCGCTTCATTGCTGATTAAGCCCGTATTGATGCCGACCATACCGTATTCCAAGGCTTCGCCGACGCGCCATTGGCGGGCGGTGTCGGCGGTAAAAAGGTAGGCCGCCAAACCGTATTCCGTATCGTTGGCAGCCTCGATGACCTCGGCTTCGGTTTCAAAACAGAACACGGGACACAAAGGTCCGAAGGTTTCCTCGCGAGCTACCGCCATTTGCGCCGTTACGCCGCTTAAGACGGTCGGTTCGAAAAACGTTCCGCCCAACGCGCTGCGTTTGCCGCCGGTCAGGCAGACCGCACCTTTGGAGAGCGCGTCGGCGATGTGCTGCTCGACTTTTTCCACCGCTCTTTCCTCAATCAGCGGCCCTTGGTTTACGCCATCTTCCAAGCCGTTACCCAATTTGAGCGCGGCTGCCTTTTCACTCAATTTGCGGCAAAATTCGTCGTAAATGCCGGATTGGGCGTAAACGCGGTTGGTGCAGACGCAGGTCTGACCGCTGTTGCGGAACTTGCTGGTGAGCGCGCCTTCGACAGCTTTGTCCAAATCGGCATCGTCAAACACGATAAACGGCGCGTTGCCGCCCAGTTCCAAACTGAGTTTTTTAATGTCCGCCGCGCTGTCGGCAAAAATTTTCGCGCCGACTTCGGTCGAACCGGTGAAGCTGATTTTGCGGATAATCGGATTCGTGGCAAATTCACGGCCGATTTCCGAAGCGCGGCCGCTGACGACGGGAAGCAAATCCTGCGGCACGCCCGCTTCGTAAGCCAGCAAGGCCAGCGCATACGCGCTCAGAGGCGTAAGCGATGCGGGTTTGACTATCATCGCGCAGCCCACCGCCAAAGCAGGCGCGGCCTTGCGTGCAATCATTGCGGACGGGAAGTTCCACGGTGTAATCGCAGCGGTAACGCCGACGGGCTGTTTCAACACAACCAATTTTTGCGATGCTTTCACACTCGTCAACACATCGCCGTCAATCCGCCGCACCTCTTCGGCAAACCAGCGCACAAACGAAGCCGCATAATCGATTTCGCCGCGCGACTCGGTCAGGCTTTTACCCTGCTCCATCGTCATCAGTCGCGCCAGTAATTCTTTGTTTTCCTGAACTAAAAAATACCAACGCCACAATATATCGGCGCGTTCCAAAGCGGTTTTCGCCGCCCATAATTTTTGCGCTGCCGCCGCCTTTTGAATCAGATTTTTCAGCTTGTCCGAGCCTGTGTTGCGGACATACGCCAAAATTTCGCCCGTCGCCGGATTGCCGACCCCGATGCCGTCTGAAATCGGGGAAAGGGAAATATCGGGATGCTTGATTAATTGGGAATATTCGTTCATTTCGTGTCCTCCGGTATGCGGGATAACCGCTTTCAAATGCCGTCAATCTCGCGGACATTATCATCTTCATATTCCAAAACCGCAAACCCTTCCGATGCCGTCTGAAGCATCCGATCGGGCAGCGCAACATCCGGGCGGTGTCTGAATATGGCGTGGGTGCAATCCCTGTCGTTTAAGAAAAATACTTTTTATATAGTGGATTAAATTTAAATCAGGACAAGGCGACGAAGCCGCAGGCAGTACAAATAGTATGGCAAGGCGAGGCAACGCCGTACTGGTTTAAATTTAATCCGCTATACAATGGTAATCTTTAGAAAGAAAAGTAATGCAACCCTTTGACGGGGTGCAATATATAAGGAACAAAGATTGCAGTTGCAACGTGTGGTAGAGTATGGCAAAAATCGAAACATTACAGTCAAAATTACGGAGATCAAATAATGATTTTTAAACAGGATCAAAATTATTGGGCAGTTTGTGATGCTAATAAAGAAGCTCTGATTGTTCAAACATGTTCAGGTTTGGGGTTAATGGCAATAGACCACCTATATCCCCCCATATCCTGCCATTGGATACCGACAATGAAACTTTAGGCATGACGGTCTTACAAGCGTTGGCAAACAGCAGGACTTTCGTTTATAACAGTCCAGAAGACCAAGATTTTTTTGATACCGAAAAATTTCGGCAACGCTATGAGGATTGGGTTGCCAAGCTATGCGGGAACTTGGGCTATAAAACCAGACGCGCCCTATTTAAAAACATGATGAGCGGGGATATTTGGCTGCACAACGGCCGCCTGAAAATCAGCCCGAGCCGCCATGTCAAGCTGGAAGCGTGGGATGCCATTGATGCAGACGATGTAATTTTATCATTGGATAACAGCCCTGAAGAAATCGGAGCAGGTTTAAAGTTGGCATTGAGCCGCTGCCGATAGAATAAACCCGGAACAAAACGAAAAATAATCCACCACGCCCGAAAACCGCCGGAACCAGCCGACGGCCAAAACAAATCCGACATAAAAAACTGCCCGAAAAATCCGGACGGCGGTTCAAACAGGCTGCCCCGTTTAACGGGCGCGGCAGGAAGTTTCGACCGAATTGCCGTAGGCATCGGTAAAGCCGAAAAAGGCTTCGCCGCCTTTCTGGTGCCACTCAGCCCCATGTCCGAACAGACCGTTTTCTGCAGTATAACGTTCACCTGATGCAGCAACGGCGGAAGACAAAACAGCACGTTTGTCATCCAAACGTAATTCAACCTTTCCGCTGCCTAGCTGACGGACATGTACGGACAAACCGTTCTCACATGAGAATACCCCATCCGAAATCTGAGTAACCGTATGTTGAACAGGCTGCATAGAATCGTATCTGCCATGATGATGAATTTCAGGTGCGGCACAAGCAGCAAGAAGTAAAACCGATACGGCCGGTGTAAAGAATTTGATATTCATGAAAACTCCTCAATAAGAAACAAAATATAAATTAACCGCCCTGATTCCTTACCGACGGCTGTACCATACTATAAACAGATTCCCTTCTGCACAAGCCGGATAACCCGAATTTACCCAAAATCCATGAATATACAGACTATATAATCCATCTTTAACATTCTGATATTACTATTCTGTCTGCCTATGCCTTCCGAATACGCAATCCCCCTCCCGTCACTCCGGCAGAAATGTAAAATCCCCTCAAATAGCAGGTAAAAACTATTATCACAGTGTCAACTTGCGTTAAAATTACCCACGCTGTTCAGTGGTTTTGCACATATTTTCCCATTCCATTTTTACGCGAAGGTAAGAATAGGTGCTCTGCTAAACCCACTGTCTCAGCCACTTTATCAATCAGTCAAACTCCGGTTTGTGTCGGCATCGGATTACGGGTAGCCAACCGTTGCCCGTCCGCTCCGACATATCCCGACAGTATGAGATAAGGATTTATTCGATGAAATCACTCAAAACCTTCCTCATTTGGGGCATAGTGGTACTGGTCGGCTTAGCATCCTTTACCACTCTGGCCCTCAGCCGAGGCGAACAGGTCAGCGCAGTATGGATGGTCACCGCCGCCATATCCGTTTACTGCATCGCCTACCGTTTTTACAGCCTCTACATCGCCAACCGCGTAATGCGGCTCGATCCTAACCGCCTGACTCCGGCAGAACGCCACAACGACGGCTTGGACTACGTTCCGACGCACAAAGGCGTATTGTTCGGACACCACTTTGCCGCGATTGCGGGCGCGGGCCCTTTGGTCGGTCCGGTTTTAGCAGCGCAAATGGGTTACCTGCCCGGTACTTTGTGGATTATCTTCGGCGTGGTATTTGCCGGTGCGGTACAGGATATGATGGTCTTGTTCGTCTCTATGCGCCGCGACGGTAAGTCTTTGGGCGATATTGTGAAACAGGAACTCGGCACTGTTCCCGGCGTGATTGCCTCTATCGGTATTTTGATGATTATGGTCATCATTATGGCGGTGTTGGCGTTGATTGTCGTAAAAGCATTGGTTCACAGCCCTTGGGGTACGTTCACCATTGCCGCAACGATGCCGATTGCGCTGTTTATGGGTATTTACACGCGTTATATCCGTCCGGGCAAAATCGGTGAGATTTCCATCGTCGGCTTTATCCTGCTGATGCTGGCCGTAATTTACGGCGACAATGTGGCGAAAAGTTCCATCGGACATTGGTTCGACCTTGACGGCATCCAGCTCACTTGGGCGATTATGATTTACGGCTTTGTCGCCTCCGTATTGCCCGTATGGTTGCTGCTCACTCCGCGCGACTATCTCTCCACCTTCCTGAAAATCGGTACGATTGCGGCCTTGGCTTTGGGCATCGTCATCGTCAATCCCGCTTTGCAAATGCCTGCCGTAACCCACTTTATCGACGGTTCGGGTCCGGTATTCTCAGGTGCATTGTTCCCGTTCTTGTTCATTACCATCGCCTGCGGTGCGGTTTCGGGCTTCCACGCGCTGATTTCTTCCGGCACTACGCCGAAAATGCTGGAAAACGAAACCCACGTCCGTATGATCGGTTACGGCGGTATGTTGATGGAAAGTTTCGTAGCCATTATGGCGCTTGCCGCCGCCGCTTCGCTCGATCCCGGCGTGTACTTCGCCATGAACAGCCCAGCCGCCCTGATCGGTACGGATGCCAATACCGCCGCCGAAGTGATTACCACCAAGCTGCAATTCCCTGTCGATGCCGCAACCCTGTTGCACACCGCTAAAGAAGTCGGTGAAAACACCATCCTTTCCCGTGCAGGCGGTGCACCTACCCTCGCAGTCGGTATGGCACACATTATGAGCCGTCTGATTCCGGGCGAAGCCATGATGGCATTCTGGTATCACTTCGCCCTGTTGTTTGAAGCCTTGTTCATCCTGACTGCCGTCGATGCCGGCACGCGCGTTGCACGCTTCATGATTCAAGACTTGGGCAGTATCTTCTACAAACCTTTCGGCAACACCGACTCCATCCCTGCCAACCTGATTGCGACCTTCTTCGCCGTGGCATTGTGGGGCTACTTCCTCTACACCGGCGTAACCGACCCGCTGGGCGGTATCAACTCGCTCTGGCCTTTGTTCGGCATCGCCAACCAAATGCTGGCAGGCGTAGCCTTGATTATGTGCGCCGTTGTGTTGATTAAGATGAAACGCGACCGTTATGTTTGGGTGGCACTCGTTCCCGCCGTCGGCGTACTGTTTGTAACCTGCTACGCCGGTCTGCAAAAACTGTTCCACAGCGACCCGCGCGTCAGCTTCCTTGCCCACGCCGGCAAATACAGCGACGCATTGGCTAAAAACGAAGTCCTCGCGCCTGCTAAAGACATCGGCGAAATGGCGCAAATCATCTTCAACGACAAGATTAATGCCGGTCTGACCATCCTCTTCTTGTCGGTTGTCGTGATTGTCGCCGCGTACGGTTTGCGTACCGCCCTCAAAGCACGCAAAGTCGGCTGGCCGACCGCCAAAGAAATCCCGGCGGTGTACCGCGACGGCAAACAGCCGGAGGCACAAAGTGAAGCATAAGCTCGCGTCTTGGTGGAAAACCATCAAGCTGACGGCAAACTTGATGGCAGGCGTGCCCGATTATGAAAACTACGTTGCACAGCAGCGCAAACATAATCCCAACGCCCCCGTGATGACCAAGCTGCAATTTCAAGACTATTGCCGCAAACGCCGCTGCGGCGCAAACGGCGGACGCTGCTGTTAAGCCTGCTTGAAACAAATGCCGTCTGAAACCAATTTCAGACGGCATTTTATCTTGAAGTTCCACACCAAAAGGCAAATGGCTACAATATCCGGCATCAAGTCCCTATAGACCAACCATGAAAAACCTCATCATCTTCAACAAACCCTACGGCGTAATCTGCCAATTCTCACCGCACGAAAAACACAAAAGCCTCAAAGACTTCATCGGTCTGCCCGGCTTCTATCCCGCCGGACGGCTCGACACCGACAGCGAAGGGCTGCTTCTGCTGACAGACGACGGCAGGCTTCAGGCGCAAATCGCCGACCCGAAATTCAAACAGCCCAAAACCTACTGGGCGCAACTGGAAGGCTCGCCCGACGAAAGCCGTTTGGATATTCTGCGAAAAGGTGTGGACTTGGGCGATTTCACTGCCCGCCCCGCCTTCGTCCGCGTTTTAAATCCCGGCGAAGCCGAGTGTTTGTGGGAGCGCGTTCCGCCGATACGCGTCCGCAAAACCGTTCCCGATTTTTGGATTGAAATTACCATTTCCGAGGGCAAAAACCGCCAAGTCAGGCGAATGACCGCCAAGGCGGGCTATCCCTGCCTGCGCCTGGTCAGAGTAGCCAGCGGCAAACTGAAACTATTTGATTTGGATTTGAACCCCGGAGAATGGATATACGCTCCGTTTAAACCATAAAGCCGCATTGCCCTGCCATTATCCTTTTAAACCCACTTCTGCTGCTTCTGTACAGTTTGACCACATCGGCATTTTACAACAGCCGGCAAACCTTATTTTGCATCGGATTACCATTTAGAAAAGTCGGATCTGCATTTAAAAACAAACAGAACTCATCATTTCAAATACAAATAGTATCGATATTTATCTTTATTCCAACTTTTCTTCATCATTCTGATGTTTATTTATATTGAAAAGTGATATCATGGCAAATTTATTTGATTACATTTGAGGAAAATATGAGATCTTCTTTCCGGTTGAAGCCGATTTCTTTTTATCTTATAAGTGTTATGTTATACCATCATAGCTATGCAGAAGATGCAGGGCGCGCGGGCAGTGAGGCGCAGATACAGGTTTTGGAAGATGTGCACGTCAAGGCAAAGCACGTACCGAAAGACAAAAAGGTATTCACCGATGCACGTGCCGTATCGACCCGTCAGGATATATTCAAATCCAGCGAAAACCTCGATGCCATCGTCCGCAGCATACCCGGTGCGTTTACACAGCAAGATAAAAGCTCGGGCATTGTGTCTTTGAATATTCGCGGCGACAGCGGGTTCGGGCGGGTCAATACGATGGTGGACGGTATCACGCAGACCTTTTATTCGACTTCGACCGATGCAGGTAGGGCTGGCGGTTCTTCGCAATTCGGCGCATCCGTCGATACCAATTTTATTGCCGGCATGGATGTCGTCAAAGGCAGCTTCAGCGGATCGGCAGGCATCAACAGCCTTGCCGGTTCGGCGAACCTGCGGACTTTAAGCGTGGATGACGTCGTACAGGGCGACAATACCTACGGACTGCTGCTAAAAGGTCTGACCGGAACCAACTCAAACAAAGGCAATGCGATGGCAACGCTAGGTGCGCGCAAATGGCTGGAAAGCGGAGCATCTGTCGGTTTGATTTACGGACACAGCAGGCATAGCGTGGCTCAAAATTACCGGGTGGGCGGCGGCGGACAGCACATCGGAAATTTTGGTGAAGAATATCTGGAACGGCGCAAACAGCAATATTTTGTACAAGAGGGTGGTTTGAAATTCAATTCCGACAGCGGAAAATGGGAGCGGGATTTACAAAGGCAATACTGGGGAACCAAGTGGTATAAAAAATACGAAGACCCTCAAGAACTGCAAAAATATATCGAAGACCATGATAGAAGCTGGCGGGAGGACCTGGCGCCGCAATACGACATCACCCCCATCGATCCGTCAAGCCTGACACAGCAGTCAACAGGCAATCTGTTTAAATTGGAATACGACGGGCTGTCCAACAAATGGACTGCTCAATTTCGCGATTTAAACACCAAAATCGGCAGCCGGAAAATCATCAACCGCAATTATCAGTTCAATTATGGTTTATCTTTAAACCCATATGCCAACCTCAATCTGACCGCCGCGTATAATTCGGGCAGACAGAGATATCCGAAAGGGTCGAAGTTTACAGGCTGGGGACTTTTAAAGGATTTTGAAACCAACAACAATGCAAAAATCCTTGACCTCAATAATACTTCCTCCTTCCAACTGCCCCGTGAAACCGAGTTGAAAACCACTTTGGGTTTCAATTATTTCAACAACAAATACAGCAAAAACCGCTTCCCTGAAGAATTAGGCCTATTTTTCGACGGCCCCGACCAGGACAGCGGCCTTTATTCCTATTTGGGGCGGTTTAAGGGCGATAAAGGACTGTTGCCTCAAAAATCAACCATTGTCCAACCAGCCGGCAGCCAATATTTCAACACTTTCTACTTTGATGCCGCGCTCAAAAAAGACATTTACCGCTTAAACTACAGCACCAATACAATCAACTACCGTTTCGGCGGCGAATATACAGGCTATTACGGCTCGGAAGACGAATTTAAGCAGACATTCGGAGAAAACTCGCCGATATACAGGGAACATTGCAATCCGAGCTGCGAGCTTTATGAACCCGTATTGAAAAAATACGGCAAAAAGCGCGCCAACAACCATTCGGTCAGCATTAGTGCGGACTTCGGCGATTATTTCATGCCATTTGTCGGCTATTCGCGCACACACCGTATGCCCAACATCCAAGAAATGTATTTTTCCCAAATCGGCGACTCCGGCGTTAACACCGACCTAAAACCAGAGCGCGCAAACACTTGGCAATTTGGCTTTAATACCTATAAAAAAGGATTTTTAAAACAAGATGATATATTAGGATTAAAACTAGTCAGCTACCGCAGTCGCATTGACAACTACATCCACAACGTTTACGGGAAATGGTGGGACTTGAATGGGGATATCCCGAGCTGGGTTGACAGCACGAGGCTTGCCTACACCATCCAACACCGCAATTTCAAAGACAAAGTACACAAACACGGTTTTGAGTTGGAGCTGAATTACGATTATGGACGTTTTTTTACCAACCTTTCTTACGCCTATCAAAAAAGCACGCAACCGACCAACTTCAGTGATGCGAGCGAGTCCCCCAACAATGCCTCCAAAGAAGACCAACTCAAACAAGGTTATGGGTTAAGCAGAGTTTCCGCTCTGCCGCGAGATTATGGACGTTTGGAAGTCGGTACGCGCTGGTTGGGCAACAAACTGACTTTAGGCGGTGCAATGCGCTATTTCGGCAAGAGCATCCGCGCTACAGCGGAAGAACGCTATATCGACGGCACCAACGGGGGAAATACCAGCAATTTCCGGCAACTGGGCAAGCGTTCCATCAAACAAACCGAAACCCTTGCCCGCCAGCCTTTGATTTTTGATTTTTACGCCGCTTACGAGCCGAAGAAAAACCTTATTTTCCGCGCCGAAGTCAAAAATCTGTTCGACAGGCGTTATATCGATCCGCTCGATGCGGGCAATGATGCGGCAACGCAGCGTTATTACAGCTCGTTCGACCCGAAAGACAAGGACGAAGACGTAACGTGTAATGCTGATGGCTTGTGCAACGGCAAATACGGCGGCACAAGCCAAAGCGTATTGACCAATTTTGCACGCGGACGCACCTTTTTGATGACGATGAGCTACAAGTTTTAAAAACGGAAAGGGTTTTATCCGTCCGGCGGAACAAAAATATGCCGTCTGAACGTTCAGACGGCAGACAAAACGGCACTGCCCGATAAAGGCAGTGCCGTTGTCCGTTTCAAACCGTGAAACATCAGCCCAAATCAAAGGCTTTATGCAATACCCTGGTTGCCAGTTCCATGTATTTTTCATCAATCAATACGGAAACTTTGATTTCAGAAGTTGAAATCATTTGGATGTTGATGCCTTCTTCTGCAAGGGTACGGAAGATTTTGGCGGCTACGCCGACGTGCGAACGCATACCCAAACCGACTGCGGAGACTTTGCACACGGTGTCGTCGCCGTCGATAGAAGCCGCACTGATGCTGTCTTGGCGTTCGGACAGGATTTCCAAAGTCTGTTTGTAATCGCCGCGCGGTACGGTGAAAGAAAAATCGGTCGTGCCTTCGCTGCCGACGTTTTGGATAATCATATCGACTTCGATGTTGGCATCGGCAACCGCGCCTAAAATCTGATAGGCAACGCCGGGTTTGTCGGGTACGCCGCGCACGTTGATGCGGGCTTGGTTTTTGTCGAATGCGATACCGGTTACGGCGGCTTTTTCCATATTGTCGTCCTCTTCAAATGTGATTAAAGTGCCGTTGCCGCCGTCTTGCAGGCTGCTCAGTACGCGCAGGCGCACTTTGTATTTTCCGGCAAATTCTACTGAACGGATTTGCAAAACTTTCGAGCCGAGGCTTGCCAGCTCAATCATTTCTTCAAACGTTACCGTATCCATACGGCGCGCTTCGGGTACGACGCGGGGGTCGGTGGTGTAAACGCCGTCCACGTCGGTATAGATTTGGCATTCATCCGCTTTGAGGGCTGCGGCAAGCGCAACGGCGGAGGTGTCGGAACCGCCACGTCCGAGTGTGGAAATATCGCCTTCGCTGCTGATGCCTTGGAAGCCGGCGACGATGACGACTTTGCCTTCGGCGAGGTCGGCGCGCATTTTTTCGTCATCGATGCTTTCGATGCGGGCTTTGGTGTGGGCAGTATCGGTTTTGAGGGCGACCTGCCAGCCGGTGTAGCTCTTGGCATCCACGCCGATGTCTTTCAATGCCATCGCCAAAAGGCCGATGGTAACCTGTTCGCCGGTAGACAAAACCACGTCCAATTCGCGCGGATCGGGGTGCTCCTGCATTTCGTGCGCCAGCGCAACCAGGCGGTTGGTTTCGCCGCTCATGGCGGATACGACGACGACGATGTCGTGTCCTTCGGCGCGGACTTTGGCGACACGTTTGGCTACGTTTTTGATGCGTTCGGGCGAGCCTACCGATGTGCCGCCGTATTTGTGTACGATTAACGCCATGTTTCGTGCTTTCTTGTGTGGGATTGGTCGGGCAGCATAGTTTGCTGGAAAAGCGGCTATTATTACTATTTTTTACATGAAGTTCAAGAACGGACTGCGCTTTCCCGCCTGCCGTTTGACAGCGGTCAGCAAAAAACCTGTTCTTTCAGATTTTTGACAAAATGCCGTCTGAACGGTTTTCAGACGGCATCCGGACGACAATCAGGCGGTGGACAACGCATTTTGCTGATAACGCAGCAGTTCGCCTATGCCTTTTTGCGCCAGTGCAACCAGTTTGCCCAACTCGTCCAAACTGAACGGCGCGCCTTCCGCCGTCCCCTGTATTTCGATGATTTTGCCCGAAGCGGTCATGACGATGTTCACATCACTGTCGCAGCCGGAGTCTTCGGGATAATCCAAATCCAGAAGCGGTACGCCGTTCACTACGCCTGCTGATACGGCGGCAACGGCCTCACGAATCGGATTTTCGGTCAATATGCCGTCTGAAATCAGCTTTCCGACGGCAATGTGCAGCGCGACAAACGCGCCGGTAATGGATGCTGTGCGCGTGCCACCGTCCGCCTGAATCACATCGCAATCAATCAGGATTTGTCGTTCGCCGAGTTTTTCCATATCCACAACCGCGCGCAGCGAACGCCCGATCAAACGTTGGATTTCTTGTGTGCGTCCCGACTGTTTGCCCGCCGAAGCTTCGCGGCGCATCCGGGAAGCGGTGGACGCAGGCAGCATCCCGTATTCTGCGGTTACCCAGCCTTGGTTTTTGCCGCGCAGAAACGGCGGGACGTTTTCGTCTATGGAGGCTGTGCAGATGACTTTGGTGTTGCCGCATTCAATAAGGCACGAACCGTCCGTATGCGGCAGGAAATGAGGGGTGATTTTGATATCGCGCAGGCTGTCGGCGGCGCGTGAGGTGCGGATATAATCAGGCATACTGCCCTCCCGTTAAAAACAGATAAATTAAAAAGCCTTAAATATGAAAAATCACATTTAAGGCCTTCAAACTGAAAATTTCTACGCTTCTTCGGCTTTACTGCGGATAATCAGCAGCGGCAGATGGCTTTGGCGCATTACCGTTTCGGCAAAACTACCCATTAAAAGGTGCATCAGGCCGGTGCGTCCGTGCGTGCCCAACACCAGCAGGTCGGCACCGTTTTCATCGGCATAATCGACCAAATCCTGCGCCATTTCGCGCGCACCCTTATTGGCAACCAGCAGGTGTTTGACGGTATTTTCCACACCCAGTTCCCGGGCGGTGCGCTCGGCGGCATCCAAAACCTCGTTGCCTTGTGCAATGGCGGCTGCCTCGTAACTCTCGTGTTGCAAAAATTCAGGGGCAAGCGCCATATATTCGGCAGGATTGGCAACGTGCACCAAAGTCAGGCGCGCGTTGTTGACTCCTGCAAGTTCGGCGGCATGTTTCAGGGCATTGATGGAAGTTTCACTGCCGTCAACGGCAACGACCAGATGTTTGTACATATCGTATTCTCCTTTTGCACCGCCTCGCGGTGCCGTCTTGTCGGATGGGCGCAGAGACAGTTTGCGCCGTTTCATTATAGACCCGCCGTCGGGCTTTATACAACAGCCGAACAGCCCGATCGCTTTCCAGTATAATATGCCGCTTCCGTGCAGTCAGGCATTTTTTGCCGGCTTTCGTTCACTTTTTGATTTGACGCAATCTTGCAGGATTCGACCATGTCCGACAACGCTTTGACCTCTTCGCGACGCTTCGGCGGCATCGCCAGACTCTACGGAGACTCTGCCTTGGCGCACTTTTCACAGGCACACATCTGCGTAGTCGGCGTGGGCGGTGTCGGCTCGTGGGCGGTCGAAGCTTTGGCAAGAACGGGCATCGGACATTTAACCCTGATTGATTTGGACAATGTTGCCGAATCCAATGTCAACCGCCAGCTGCACGCCCTGACCGGCGACTTCGGCAAGGCGAAAGTTACCGCCCTGCGCGAACGCATTACACAAATCAATCCGCAATGCGAAGTGTTTGAAATTGAAGATTTCGTTACCGAAGACAATTTGCCGGAATACTTCGGAAAAGGTTTTGATTTCGTCATCGACGCAATCGACCAAGTGCGCGTCAAAGCGGCAATGGCGGCTTATTTTGTGGAACGCAAACAACCGTTTGTCCTCAGCGGCGGCGCGGGCGGACAAAAAGATCCGGCGTTGATCCAAACCGCCGATTTGAGCCGCGTAACCCACGACCCGCTGCTTGCCAACCTGCGCTACACCTTGCGGAAACGCTACGGCTTCAGCCGCGATACGAAAGCCAAAATGCGCGTGCCGTGCGTGTTCTCAACCGAAAACATCACGCCGCCGCAATCAGGCGCGGCGTGTTCTGCCGATACCGCACCGCAGGGCTTGTCGTGCGCCGGCTATGGCGCAAGCATGCTCGTTACCGCTTCATTCGGACTGTATTGCGCACAGGCGGCGGTGGAACACATCGTGGGCAAAAAATAAGCAATGCCGTCTGAAACAGGATTCAGACGGCATTTAAACAAACTATGGTTATGATTTAGGACAACAAAGGATACGGATAAAAAATAACATAAAATATATGATTCCTAATAATATACTAAGTATCGGAGAGCTATTTAATGGAATTCGTTAATAATTTAGTTATTTTTTCATTTTTATTACTAATGCTTATTCCGATATTTTTTGTAGTATATGGTATATACTAGAAGATGGGTTCCAAAAACAAACAATGGTGGAATTTCAACAATGTTTCCAAAATCATGGGATGGTGCTCGCATCAAAAATGAAGTTGAACATGCATTTGCAAATAAAACAATTAGTATAGAATTGCGCGGTGGAAAACCTACTCGAATATGGAAAGGCATTACACCAAGTGGTGTAAAAGTTGAAGGTTATTTAGAACCAAATATTACTGTTTATCCTAAAATGTAAATTAATAAGAAATAAGTATGAGTTTAATATTTACTAAAGATTTTTTCAAAGATGGAAGTAATGATAGGTTTGGTGTTTTTGAAACTAATGATAATTTAGCTTGGCTAGGTAGTTTTTTAATGGATGATGGTGGAGTAGGAGTTTTGCATTTATTAAAAATGTCAGAATCTTTATTAAAAGAAATACAAGAAAATGCATCATCACAAGAAGAAATTTATCAATATAGAGAAAATTTAGGGGTCATTATTAATGGCGACATAGTACAAATAGATAGCTTGCTAACTGATGAAATTGTTTCTGTGATATCAACAAAAATTTTTACAGAAAAATTAAAAGAATGTATTAATTTTATTAAGAAAAATTATACCACCGAATTTGAGCAAGCGCATGGTAAGATACGTTATCGCAAAATATGTATCCTAAGAACAAGTTTTACATTATTAGTGGTAATACTTTGCAGTATGTATTACATATATTGCCGTTATCTTGACCAACAAAAAGTAGCTTATTATTGCATAGATGAACAATGTATTTCTATTGTTCATCTATACAAAGATTATGGTATAAACTCTCCCGCATATGCGAGAATTTACGCAGGAAAAATATTGTTTAGATTTCAAGTAAGAGCTAAAA
Organism: Neisseria benedictiae; assembly: GCF_958267435.1. NCBI lineage: Bacteria > Pseudomonadati > Pseudomonadota > Betaproteobacteria > Neisseriales > Neisseriaceae > Neisseria > Neisseria benedictiae. The sequence goes on along the minus strand of NZ_CATQFV010000052.1, from coordinate 121,406 downwards.
ATTACGCTGAATTACTTATGGAAGATGATATATCAATTAGTAAAAAAATTTTGGGGAATAAATTTATCATTTATGGGTCGCTACCTGTAATATACGGTAATGTAGATAATATTGAAGTAAAAGAAGCTACTGGTTATATAGATAGAGCCAGTACTGATTATATTGTCTCAAGAAACTTAAAATTCAGACATTTATATTAATTAAGAGGTTTTAGCAAGACCGTATTCACAACCTGCTCCTTTTCAAAACATTTGCATTTAAAAGCCGTTATAATGCCGTCTGAACATCTGCCCGACCACATTACGCGTGAATGCCGGCAGATTGTTTTCTTTTGTAAACTTAATATTGAAATCCACTTACCGATTCACGCCATGCCGCCCATTCCTGCCCCATCCGCACCATCCGAGCACACCGTCGCATGGGTATTCGGCCAACCCGTTACCGATTTGCCCCGGGATTTGTTTATTCCGCCCGACGCGCTGAAAGTCGTATTGGGCAGTTTTCAAGGCCCTTTGGATTTGCTGCTGTATCTGATCCGCAAACAGAACATCGACGTACTGGATATTCCAATGGTGAAGATTACCGAACAGTATCTGCACTACATTGCCCAAATGGAAGCCTATCAATTTGATTTGGCGGCGGAATATCTTTTGATGGCGGCGGTATTGATTGAGATTAAATCCCGCCTGCTGCTGCCGCGCCCCGAAGAAACTGAAGAAAACGAGGCCGACCCGCGTGCCGAGCTGGTGCGCCGCCTGCTGGCTTACGAACAAATGAAGCTGGCGGCACAGGGCTTGGACGCGCTGCCCCGCGCCGGACGGGATTTCGCGTGGGCATATCTGCCTTTGGAAATCGCCGCCGAGGTCAGGCTGCCCGAAGTCTATATTGCCGACCTGACGCAGGCTTGGCTGGGGATTTTGTCGCGGGCGAAACACACCCGCAGCCACGAAGTCATCCAAGAAACCCTTTCCGTGCGCGAGCAAATGGCGGCAATCCTGCGCCGTCTGAACGGACACGGGATATGCGGGTTTCACGACCTGTTCAATCCCGAACAGGGTGCGGCTTACGTGGTCGTCAACTTCATCGCGCTGCTGGAGCTTGCCAAAGAAGGATTGGTCAGAATCGTGCAGGAAGTCGGTTTCGGAGAAATCCGAATCAGCCTCAATCATCAAGAAACGCCTTCAGACGGCATAACCGGGACAGAAACACCGGATTGACCTATTTAAAAAGGAACATGATGACAAGCAAACAAAACCAAGCCTCATTATGGGCGGTCGGACTCATGCTGTTTGCCCTGTTTTTCGGCGCAGGCAACCTCATCTATCCCGCGTATCTAGGCCAACAGGCGGGAGAAAACTGGCTGATTTCCATGCCCGGCTTCTTATTGACCGGCGCAGGCCTGCCGCTATTGGGCGTAATCGCCATTGGCTACTCGGGTTCCCGTGATGTCGAAGCACTCGCCTCGCGTGTCGCCCCCTGGTACGGCATAGCGTTTGCCGCCTCCCTTTACCTTGCCATCGGCCCGCTGTTCGCCCTGCCCCGGACGGCGACGGTTTCCTTTGAAATCGGCGTTTTACCGCTGATCGGCAACCTTCCCCCGAATATGGCTCAGGCAGTATTCAGCCTGCTTTTTTTCGGCCTGGCCTACTGGCTTTCGATGTCTCCGGGCAAATTGGTTGACCGCATCGGAAAAATCCTGACACCCGCACTCCTGCTGACCATCGCTGTATTGGTCGGTTATGCCGCACTCAACCCCATCGGTGCACCGCTTGCCGCACAAGGCGATTTTGCCGTCCGCCCGATGATTAAAGGCATTTTGGAAGGCTACGGCACGATGGACGCCCTCGCCTCGCTCGTCTTTGCCATTATCGTTATCGACGCCGTCCGCGCCATGGGTGTCGACAACCGTTCGGACCTGCTGAAAACCACCGCCACATCAGGCCTGATGGCTGCAGGCTGCCTTGCTGCGGTTTACCTGCTGATAGGCTATATGGGGGCGACCAGTGTGGCGGGAATCGGTTTGCAAGAAAACGGCGCGCTGGTATTGTCGAAATCGGCACAATACTATTTCGGGTTGGGCGGCAACCTGCTGCTGGGCGTTATCGTACTGCTTGCCTGCCTAACCACCGCTGTCGGCTTGGTTACCTCATGCGCCGAATATTTCAACCGCCTCTGTCCGGGCATTTCCTACAAAACCTTCGTCATCATCAATACGCTGGTTTCCATCGTCTTGGCAAACAAGGGGCTGTCAGCCATCCTGCAGATTTCCGTCCCCATGCTCATGCTGCTTTATCCGCTGACCATCGTACTCATCCTGCTGACCCTGACCGACAGGCTGTTCGGCGGCAGCCGCATCGTCTATTTCTGCACCATGATGCCCGCACTAGCGATCGGCCTGCTCGATGCCTACAAAACCGCCTTCGGTTTCAGCGAAACGGCAGCAAAAGCCATCGACAAAGCCCTTCCCCTATACAGCATAGGACTGGGTTGGATTATTCCCTCTTTAACCTGCTTTGCCTTAGGCTGCCTGCTCAATGCGGCCGTAAGGAAAAAATCCTGAAACCATGCCGTCTGAAAGACCTTCAGACGGCATTTTCGGTACACAGGGCAAATGTGATGTGTTCTAATACGTCCTAAGCCGCCACCAGAAACTGGGAGAACCGCCACATGACAGGCATCATACATTCACTTCTTGACACCGACCTCTACAAATTCACTATGCTGCAAGTGGTTCTGCACCAGTTTCCGCAGACACACAGCCTTTACGAATTCCGATGCCGCAATGCCTCAACTCCCTATCCGCTTGCCGATATCAAGGAAGACTTGGAAGCCGAACTTGACTCACTCTGCCAACTGCGCTTCACCCATGACGAACTCGGCTACCTCCGCAGCCTGCGCTTCATTAAAAGCGATTTCGTCGACTATCTCGAACTCTTCCAGCTCCAACGCCGCTTTGTCGAAGTCGGCACCGATGCCGAAGGCCGTCTGAACATCCGTATCGAAGGCCCCATGATTCAAGCGATGTTTTTTGAAATCTTCATCCTTGCCATTGTCAACGAACTTTACTTCCGCCGCTTGGAAACACCTGCGGTCATAGAAGAAGGCGAACGCCGGCTTCAAGCCAAAGCCGCACGTCTGAAAGAAATAGCCGCCACACAGAATCCGGACGATCCGCCCTTCCTGATTTCCGACTTCGGCACACGTCGCCGCTACAACCTCCCATGGCAGGAACACGTCATCCGCACCCTGCTTGAAGCCGCCCCCAGCATCGTACGCGGGACCAGCAACGTTTATCTCGCCAAAAAACTCGGCATTACCCCCATCGGCACCATGGCGCACGAGTTCCTGCAGGCATTCCAGGCCCTCGACGTACAATTGCGGAATTTCCAAAAAGCCGCGCTTGAAAGCTGGGTACACGAATACCGCGGCGACCTCGGTATCGCATTGACCGACGTGGTCGGCATGGATGCCTTCCTGCGTGATTTCGACCTTTATTTCGCCAAGCTCTTCGACGGTTTGCGGCATGACAGCGGAGACCCCTACGAATGGGGGGACAAAGCCTATACGCACTATAAAAAACTCAAAATCGACAGCCGGACCAAAATGCTGACCTTCTCCGACGGGCTGGATATCGACCGATCTTGGGCTTTACACCAATATTTCAAAGACCGCTTCAAAACCAGTTTCGGAATAGGCACCAACTTGACCAACGATATGGGGCATACGCCTTTGAATATCGTGTTGAAACTGGTCGAATGCAACGGTCAGTCCGTCGCCAAGCTCTCCGATTCCCCCGGAAAAACCATGACCAACAACAATACCTTCCTTGCCTACCTGAGGCAGGTATTCGGCGTTCCCGCTGTACAAACATCCTAATCCCCGGCAACAATCCCACAATTTCTATTGCTGCCGCATAAATTCTTTTAAAATACCGCCTGATTTAAATTTAACCGAAAGACCGAACTTCATGAACCTACACCAAACCGTCGAACACGAAGCCGCCGCCGCCTTTGCCACCGCAGGCATCGCCGACAGCCCTATTGTTTTGCAGCCGACCAAAAATGCCGAACACGGCGATTTCCAAATCAACGGCGTGATGGGTGCGGCGAAAAAAGCCAAACAAAATCCGCGCGAATTGGCGCAAAAAGTGGCCGAAGTATTGGCGGGCAACGCCGTGATTGAAAGCGCGGAGGTAGCTGGCCCGGGCTTTATCAACCTGCGCCTGCGTCCTGACTTCCTCGCTCAGAACATTCATGCTGCCTTAAACGACGCGCGTTTCGGCATAGCAAAAACCGATAAGCCGAAAACCGTCGTTATCGACTATTCCTCGCCCAATCTGGCGAAGGAAATGCATGTCGGCCACCTGCGTTCCAGCATCATCGGCGACAGCATTTCGCGCGTGTTGGCATTTATGGGCAACACTGTCGTCCGCCAAAACCACGTCGGCGACTGGGGTACGCAGTTCGGCATGTTGGTCGCTTATTTGGTCGAGCAGCAAAAAGACAACGCCGCGTTTGAGCTGGCGGATTTAGAGCAATTTTACCGCGCCGCCAAAGTGCGCTTTGACGAAGATCCAGCCTTTGCCAACACCGCACGCGAATACGTTGTGAAACTGCAAGGCGGCGATGAAACCGTGTTGGCGTTGTGGAAACAGTTTGTTGATATTTCGCTCTCGCACGCTCAAGCCGTTTATGACACGCTGGGCTTGAAACTGCGCCCCGAAGATGTGGCGGGCGAATCCAAATACAACGACGATTTGCAGCCCGTGGTCGATGATTTGGTTCAAAAAGGTCTGGCGGTCGAAGACGACGGCGCGAAAGTCGTGTTCTTGGACGAATTCAAAAACAAAGACGGCGAACCTGCCGCATTTATCGTGCAAAAACAAGGCGGCGGCTTCCTCTACGCCTCCACCGATTTGGCGTGTCTGCGCTACCGCATAGGCCGTCTGAAGGCCGACCGCCTGCTGTACGTCGTCGACCACCGCCAAGCCCTGCACTTTGAGCAACTCTTCACCACTTCCCGCAAAGCCGGCTATCTGCCTGAAGATGCAAAAGCCGAGTTTATCGGCTTCGGTACCATGATGGGCAAAGACGGCAAACCGTTCAAAACACGCAGCGGCGACACCGTAAAACTGGTTGACCTGCTGACCGAAGCCGTCGAACGCGCCACCGCTTTGGTGAAAGAAAAAAATCCCGGATTGGGTGCGGACGAAGCCGCTAAAATCGGCAAAACCGTCGGCATCGGCGCAGTCAAATATGCCGACTTGAGCAAAAACCGCACCAGTGATTATGTGTTCGACTGGGACGCTATGCTTTCGTTTGAAGGCAACACCGCCCCCTACCTGCAATATGCCTACACCCGCGTGCAAAGCGTGTTCCGCAAAGCCGGTGAATGGGACGCAACCGCACCGACTGTTTTGACCGAACCGCTGGAAAAACAGCTTGCCGCCGAGCTTTTGAAATTTGAAGACGTACTGCAAAGCGTAGCGGACACGGCGTATCCGCACTACCTCGCCGCCTACCTCTATCAAATCGCTACCTTGTTCAGCCGCTTCTACGAAGCCTGCCCGATACTCAAAGCCGAAGGCGCAACCCGCAACAGCCGTCTGCAACTGGCGAAACTCACCGGCGATACGCTGAAACAAGGCTTGGATTTGCTGGGCATCGATGTGTTGGACGTAATGTAAAACCGCACCGCCCGATTGCGGACAACAGCCCCGCAATCAACCGGCGGAGCATCCTCATCCGAATCTGAAAAAAAGCGGCGCGATACACCGTATCCGCCCCCTTCCCAAAATGCGAAACAGACAAACGCCAAGCAAGCAAGCAAGCAAGCAAGCAAAAAATTATAACCCCCTCCCTGCCGACGCACGCACTTTCCGCGCGGCGCATTCCCCTTTTCCCGCCACTCAAACCCGCCTTTTCTTCAGGCAGGGTTTCAGCCCGCCCCCTTTCCCTGTTTTCCTTTCCCCGACACGCGCGCGACCCCTGCCGCACCGTGCCGCATTTTCGCGCCCGGACGGCATCGGTCTGTCATCCGGTTCTCTGTTTCAAATACCCCTGTTTCAGAAAGAAATGCAGATGTTTCAACACACAGGACGACATATAAAGCACCGCCCTATGTGTTGCCCTGATTTGGAAGGGGTTGCGCCTCCCAAATAAAGTCTGATCCTGCCGCCCCGAAGGACAGATGTCCGAGTGGCGAAGTTTCAACCGAAAAGGAAATACGATGAATATTCACACCCTGCTCTCCAAACAATGGACGCTGCCGCCATTCCTGCCGAAACGGCTGCTGCTGTCCCTGCTGATACTGCTGGCCCCCAATGCGATGTTTTGGGTTTTGGCACTGCTGACCGCCACCGCCCGCCCGATTGTCAATTTGGACTACCTTCCCGCCGCGCTGCTGATCGCCCTGCCTTGGCGTTTCGTCAAAATTACCGGCGTATTGGCGTTTTGGCTGGCGGTTTTGTTTGACGGGCTGATGATGGTGATCCAGCTCTTCCCTTTTATGGACCTCATCGGTGCTATCAACCTCGTCCCCTTCATCCTGACCGCCCCCGCCCCTTATCAGATAATGACCGGGCTGTTGCTGCTGTATATGCTGGCGATGCCGTTTGTGTTGCAGAAAGCCGCCGCCAAAACCGACTTCCGACACCTTGCCGCCTGTGCCGCCGTCGTGGCGGCAGCCGGCTATTTCACCGGCCATTTGAGTTACTACGACCGGGGGCGGATGGCCAATATCTTCGGCGCAAACAACTTCTATTACGCCAAAAGTCAGGCGATGCTCTACACCGTCAGCCAGAATGCCGACTTTATTACCGCCGGCCTGGTCGATCCCGTCTTCCTCCCCTTGGGCAATCAGCAGCGTGCCGCCACGCATCTGAACGAGCCGAAATCTCAAAAAATCCTCTTTATCGTCGCCGAATCTTGGGGGCTTCCGGCCAATCCCGAACTTCAAAACGCCACTTTTGCCAAACTGCTGGCGCAAAAAGACCGTTTTTCAGTTTGGGAAAGCGGCAGTTTTCCCTTCATCGGCGCGACGGTCGAAGGCGAAATGCGCGAATTGTGCGCCTACGGCGGTTTGCGCGGGTTTGCACTGCGCCGCGCGCCCGACGAAAAATTTGCCCGCTGCCTCCCCAACCGTTTGAAACAAGAAGGTTACGCCACCTTTGCGATGCACGGCGCGGGTAGTTCGCTTTACGACCGCTTCAGCTGGTATCCGAGGGCGGGCTTTCAAGAAATCAAAACCGCCGAAAACCTGATCGGTAAAAAAACCTGCGCCATTTTCAGCGGCGTGTGCGACAGCGAGCTGTTCGGCGAAGTGTCGGCATTTTTCAAAAAACACGACAAGGGACTGTTTTACTGGATGACGCTGACCAGCCACGCCGACTATCCCGAATCCGACATTTTCAACCACAGGCTCAAATGCACCGAATACGGCCTACCCGCCGAAACCGACCTCTGCCGCAACTTCAGCCTGCACACCCAATTTTTCGACCAACTGGCGGATTTAATCCAACGCCCCGAAATGAAAGGCGTGGAAGTCATTATCGTCGGCGACCATCCGCCGCCCGTCGGCAACCTCAATGAAACCTTCCGCTACCTCAAACAGGGGCACGTCGCCTGGCTGCACTTCAAAATCAAATAACAACAATGCCGTCTGAACGCACCAACAGCCTTCAGACGGCATTTTGCAGACAGACCGACCCTTCAAGCCCACTTTTTTCATCATCTCCGATAAATTGCTTTGTATAGTGGATTAACAAAAACCAGTACGGTGTTGCCTCGCCTTAGCTCAAAGAGAACGATTCTCTAAGGTGCTGAAGCACCAAGTGAATCGGTTCCGTACTATTTGTACTGTCTGCGGCTTCGTCGCCTTGTCCTGATTTTTGTTAATCCACTATAAGAATCCAAAAATCCAAAATCACAGGAAGTTATCAAAAAAAAACAGAAACCATCCGCCATCATTCCCGCGCAGGCGGGAATCCAAAGCCACGGGAATTTATCGGAAAAACCGAAACTTCTCCGCCGTCATTCCCGCGAAAGCGAGAATCCAAAGCCACGGGAATTTATCGGAAATAACTGAAACTCCTCCGCCGTCATTCCCGCACAGGCGGGAATCTAGGTCTGTCGGTGCGGAAACTTATCGGATAAAACGGTTTCTTCAGATTTTACGTTCTGGATTCCCACTTTCGTGGGAATGACGGGATGTAGGTTCGTAGGAATGACGTGGTGCAGGTTTCCGTATGGATGGATTCGTCATTCCCGCGAAAGCGGGAATCCAAATCCGGAAACCGCAGAAATTTATCGGAAAAACCGAAACTCAAAAACAACGGAAACCGAACGGACAGGATTCCCGCCTGCGCGGGAATGACGGCTCATACATCACCCAAAAAAATTGAAACCAAACAAATGGGATTCCCTCTTGCGTGAGGCTGACAGATGCCGTCTGAAAGGCTTTCAGACGGCATAGGGCGTTTTCTCTTTGAATGTAAATTTGCCACAAAAAAGCCGCCTCAAATGAATACCGGGGCAGCTTTTTGTTGATATGATTCCAATCAGCGGTGTTGCGGATTGTAACGTTTTTCCAAACGCAGGAATATCCAGCCTAAGAAAGTCGTCATCAGAAGATAAATCAGGGCGACGGTGTAAAGCGGTTCTTCATAAACCGAGTACCGGCCCGTAATCGTTTTCTGAACATAGGACAACTCCGGCACGGCAATGACCGACAGCAGCGAGCTGTCTTTCAAGAGCGTGATGAACTCGCTTGCCAAAGGCGGCAGCATACGGCGCAATGCCTGCGGCAGAATCACATAGCGCATCGCCTGCGGATAAGTCATACCCAAAGAACGCGCCGCCTCCATCTGCCCTTTGTCTATAGACTGGATGCCCGCGCGGAAAATCTCACAGATATACGCCCCCGAGTTGGCGATCAGTGCCAAAGAACCGGCAATCAGCGGGCCGTATCCGCGACGCAGCTCGACTGCCGCCTCGCCGCTGACCAAAATGCCGTCTGAAGGATGGACGAAAAACAGAAACCACACATACGCCCAAATCACAATCTGCACAAACAGCGGCGTACCCCGGAACAGGGTAACGTACAACAGGGAAAACTTACGCAACGCCCACGCCAGCGCGCGCATCGGCGCACCGGCTTTTTCCAAGTGAATCAGGCGCGCCAACGCCAACAACAGCCCCAATACCGAACCACCCGCCGTTGCCACGACCGTCAACCCCAAGGTTACCAGTGCGCCGTAAAGGAACATCCAGCGGTATTCGTAAATAATGTCAAAACGAAAATCCATATACCGTCCGTATCAAAAATCGGCGGAACTGCCGCCGTTTACAAACAATCCGCCATTTTACCGTAAAAACCGCCGCCTGAACTTTTTTATCGCGGCAGACGGCGGTTGCGCGTTTCCGCAAAAATGCCGGACGCGCGGTTTTCAGACGGCATTTGCCGTTCAAAGCCGTGCGGTGTCTTTACCAAATGCCCAACCATTCGCCCACGGAATCCATCCAATCCTTATTGCCCCCGCCGTTCCCGCCTGCCCGGCGGTACGCCCACGGCGCTTGCGGATTTTTAGCTTTCCACAATCCTTTGCGTTCCCTTTCCGCCTGAATTTGAGCGTCGGCATAGTCGGCAAAATCCGCCTTATCCTGCTGTTCTTTAGCATAACTTTTATAATGCCACGCCGCCCCATCCTGCACCTGCATCAGGTTCAAATCGGTTTTGCCGACAGAAACCTGCGCCACTTCGCGCTGATAGCGGTCGGTATCGAACACGCGCACGCTGACTTTCCTGCCTTCCGCCGCCGTACGCAGGTTGTCGCGCGAACGCGTGCCGTAAGCCTGTTTCATCTCCGGTGCGTCGATATACGCCATACGGATTTTGTGTTTCGCGCCGTCGCCGTCGATGACGTGCAGGGTGTCGCCGTCATAGACTTTAGACACCGTGCCTGTGTAGCTGCGGCCGGATTTCGCCGATGCTCGGCGGCGAGCGGGCATTTCGTACCTACCCGCACCCTCCTCTACACCCAATTCATTCAGTACGGCAATACCGGTACGGACAAGCTCGCTGTCGTATCCCGTATAACCCAACGCGCCCAAAAGCGACAGGGCGACGGGAAGCCATTTCATGATTTTTTTAATCTGCATATTTTTCAAATGCCGATGCCGTCTGAACATATCGGAACCGGATTTCAGACGGCATCTTAACGTCAGGATTACCCTTGGCAGGGATAGATGACTTTCGCTCCCTCTTCCGTACCTAAAATCAACACATCGGCGGCATCGCGGGCGAATATGCCGTTTTCGAGCACGCCGGTGATTTTGTTGATTTCGTCTTCCATCGTCAGCGGTTTGTCGATATTCAAGCCGTGGACATCGACGATTTGGTTGCCGTAAAACGTGGTGTAGCCGATACGCAGTTCGGGCTGTCCGCCCATAGCGAGCAGGCGGCGCGACACGAGCGAACGCGCGCTTTCGACGACTTCCACAGGCAGAGGGAATTTGCCCAAACGTGAAACATATTTGCTTTCATCCGCAATGCAGACGAATTTTTCTGATGCGCTGGCGACAATTTTCTCGTTGAGGTGCGCGCCGCCACCGCCTTTAATCATTTGCAGGGCGTGGTTCACTTCATCCGCACCGTCGATATAGACCGCCAAACCGGACACTTCGTTCAGGGAAACGACGGGAATATCATATTGGGCAAGCAGTTCGCTGGATTTTTTGGAAGTAGATACCGCGCCTTTGATTTTTTTGCCGCTCTTACCCAAGGCTTCGATGAAAAAGTTGATGGTCGAGCCGGTACCGATGCCGATATATTCGTTTTCGGGTACGAATTCGACTGCTTTTTCGGCGGCGATGCGCTTGAGTTCGTCTTGTGTCGTCATATTTTTGTCCTTTGGGAAACCGTATCAACAAACAGCCGCCATCTTAACATTTTTTTGCACGTCCTGCCCGCCGCGTTCAAATCCGTACCAGCAATACCGCCGCCTGCGCCTCTATGCCTTCCATGCGCCCGAGATAACCGAGTTTTTCGTTGGTTTTGCCTTTGATGTTGACGCACGAAATATCGATACCCAAATCGGCGGCGATGTTGGCACGCATTTGCGGAATGTGCGGCGCGAGTTTGGGTTTCTGTGCAATCACGGTCGTATCGACATTGACCGCCTGCCAACCCTGCGCCTGAACGCTTTGATACGCCGCACGCAAAAGGGCGCGACTGTCCGCATCTTTGAACTCTGCGGCGGTGTCGGGGAAATGGCTGCCGATATCGCCCAAACCTGCCGCACCGAGCAGCGCGTCGGTAACGGCGTGCAGCAGCGCGTCGGCATCGGAATGTCCGAGCAACCCTTTTTCAAATGGGATTTCAACTCCGCCAAGTATCAGCTTTCTGCCTTCGGTCAGTTGGTGGACATCGTAGCCCTGTCCGATACGGATGTTCGTCATCGTTTGTGTTCCTGATGGTTTGATTAAATTTCAGACGGCATCGAGCAGCAGCCTGACGATGTATGCGTCCTGCGGCTGCGTCAGTTTCAAATTGCGCGCGTCGCCCTGTATCAGTAGCGGACGCACACCCAATTTTTCCACGGCGGACGCTTCATCGGTAATGCCTTCCAAGTTTTCCGCAGCCAATGCGTGGCACAGCAGCCCGGCGCGGAAAAGCTGGGGCGTTTGCGCCTGCCAAAGCCCCGAACGGTCGACAGTTGCACTGATTTGTCCGCCTTCTGCGCGCTTGAGCGTATCGGCAACGGGAATTGCCAAAATTCCGCCTTCGGCAGCGTTGCCCGCCTGTTCTATCAACCGCGTCAGGGCTTCAGACGGCAGGCAGCATCGGGCGGCATCGTGTACCAGAATATTGTCGGTTTCCGCCGCCAAACCGGTTTCCAACAGTTTTGCCACACCGTTTCGAACAGTTTCGGCGCGGGTCTGTCCGCCGTTTTTCCACACCCGAACCTGTGGAAATGCCGTCTGAACCTTATCGGCAAACGTGTCTTCTGGCGAGACGACAACGACGGTCAAATCGACGGCCTCATGCCGTTCAAAAATCCCAATCGTATGTTCTAAAACGGTTTTGCTTCCGATTTCGACATACTGCTTGGGTTTGTCCGCACCGAAACGCGCCCCGATGCCCGCAGCGGGAATCAGGGCAATATTTTTGCGTTTCATGCGTTTTCCCCGCCGTTTTCAGACGGCACGGCTTCCTTACGCCAAATACAGGCTTCGCCCAAGCCGTCCAAATATTGCCCGTGTTCCGCCAACTCGTTTTCGTCCGCCCTGATGACTTTCAGTTTGCCGCTGCGTTTGGTTTCGGTATGCGCCACGGGTTTGGTTTCCATTTTTTCCTCTGCGACCGCACCCATCAGGTCGAACTGCCGCCGCGTCATAGCAAGATAGACCTCGCCCAAAAGCTCGCAGTCAATCAGCGCGCCGTGCAGGACGCGCTTGCTGCGGTCAACGGAAAAACGGTTGCACAGGGCATCCAGGCTGGCTTTCTGCCCGGGGAACATTTCGCGCGCCATCGCTAGGGTATCGGTAACGGTACAGCCGAGTTCCTCGACAGTCGGCAGCCCCATCCGGCGAAACTCCATATTGAGGAAGCCCACGTCGAATTTGGCATTATGGATAATCAGTTCCGCACCACGCAGAAAATCGGCAATCTGCCTGCCGACCTCTGCAAACGGCGGCGCGTTTTTCCCTTCCAAAACCTCTATCGTTAAACCGTGGACGCGTGCCGCCTCTTCGGGCATATCGCGCTCGGGGTGGACATAGAGGTGTAGGTTTTTGTCGGTCATTTGGCGGTTGACCATTTCCAGACCGGCAAACTCGACCAAGCGGTCGCCGCCGTCGGCATACAGGCCGGTGGTTTCGGTATCGAGGATGATTTGGCGTTGAATCATGTCTGCTTCTTTCTTCAAATTTTCCATCTGCTGACTATTTTTTAGGCAGCGTATTTTTCTGTTTTCATTTCAATGCACAAACCCACTTATTCACAGTGTGTTCACAACATTGGACAGGCGGATTGTGTATTTTGGGGACAATGTTTTCAGACGGCATTTACCGTTTTTCCCCGATTGCCGCCGCGCCTAAAAACCGCCTTTCGCGCTTAATCAAAAATACCGCCAACGGAATATTGCCCAAGGCGACAATCAGATACAGCAGTGAAATGCTGTCAAACAAAAACAGCAGTACCGCGCTCAAAACGGCGGCGGAAACCATAAAGATACCGTTAATGATATTGTTGGCGGCAACAGCGTGGGCACGGAAAGTCTCGCTGCTGGCAGTTTGCAGCCAGGTATAGAGCGGAACGGAGAAGAAGCCGCCGAAAAAGCCGATCAGCATCATCACCAGCATGACGGGGTATGCCCATCCTTGCGACAGGAACCAGAAAATGCCGTTCAGCCCTTCAAAACGATGACCGTGCGTCAGCCACACCAAAACCAGGCCGCAAACCGTCAAACCGAACGCACCAACCGTTACCCAAGCCAACATCAGCCGTTCTCTGCTGAACTTGGCACACAGTACCGAACCGGCGGCAATACCGATGGAAAACAAAGCAAGCATCAGGTTAAAAACATTGTCGTTGCCGCCCAAATGGATTTGGGTAAAGGTCGGCAGTTGCGTAGTATAGACCGCGCCGACAAACCAAAACCACGAAATACCGATAATGGCGGTAAAGACGGGTTTGTACCGCACCGTTTCACGAAGCAGGGATTTTGTACCCCGGACAATATTCCACTCGATTTGGGTATCGACAGCCTTGGCGGGTACGGACGGCATAAGCAGGCTGCCGGCCGTGCCTCCGACGGCGACCAGCAAAACCAGTATCCCGACAATATAAGGCGGCGCACCTGCCACCGCAGTCCCCAGTATCTGACCGAACAGGATGGCGATAAACGTACCGGATTCAATCAGGCTGTTGCCCATAATCAGCTCGTTGTCGTCGAGATAATCGGGCAGGATGGCGTATTTCAGCGGGCCGAACAGCGTCGATTGCGCGCCCATGCAAAACAGGCAGAGTAAGAGCAGCGGGGCAGACCGGATATAAAACCCGTATGCCGCCACTGCCATAATGATGATTTCCAGCACCTTAATCCAGCGTGCCAAAACAGCCTTGTCGAATTTGTTGCTCAACTGTCCCGACAGTGCAGAAAACAGGAAATACGGCAGGATAAACAGCAATGCACCCAAATTCAACATCTGTCCGGCAGGCAGGAAGCCGTTTTTTCCCAAACCGTAAAAGCTGATCATCACAAACAGCGCGGTTTTGAACACATTGTCGTTGAACGCGCCGAGAAACTGCGTGCCGAAAAGCGGGGCGAAACGGCGGCTTTTGACCAGTCCCAAACCGCCTTTTTTAGCGTCCATCGTTTTCCTTCTCTTTTTCAACCAGTTTACTTGTCGAATCATCATCCATCAGAATGCGGTGCGCCGGCCCTTCCAAGTCGTCAAACTGTCCGTTTTTACCCGACCACCAGAAAAACCAGCCGATAACAAATGCCAAAATAATGCTGATAGGTACCAGAATAAACATACTTTCCATCACACCGCTCCGGTCAGGTCGGTCAGAATAAAAGTCTGCCCCGACACGTTCAAATACTCATTGCGTAAAGTCCCTACAGCCGCTTCGTCAAAAAACAGCTCGATACGGTCTTTGACGACACGCCAATATTGGGGAATTTCCGTCTGGGCAAACGGAGAAAGGACATGGTTGCCCGCCCCATCTTCCAATTTAACGGCAAAACGTCCGCTCTGCGGCCGTGCTTCCGATTCGTCGTCGGCAAGCAGGATGAAGAAGCCTATATGCTGTCCCGATTGGGTATGGATACTGAAATAATGCATAAATTCCCCACCCGCCTTTTTCAGACGGCATCAACTAAAAACAGGGCAAATGTACCAGTTTGGACGGGAAGAATGCAAAGAAATTCTCCCTCCCACAGCCGAAAACACCGGCAAACCCCATATTTCCCCTTATCCGTCAAAAAATTACGCATTCCTCCATTTTCACGCAAACGCCCGATTAAGCCAAGCAATTGCAAAGATTTTTTGCTAGAATAGCCTGCTTCTTTTATCAACCGTTTCAGACGGCCCCACTACTTTCCCGTCAAGGAAAGCAAAATGGATTCGGCACGGGACTTGGTTAGTATCCGGGTCCGACCCCCATGCCGTCTGAAACTTTCCGGAGTAAGAAAATGTCCCAAAAATTAATCTTGGTTTTGAACTGCGGCAGCTCGTCCCTCAAAGGCGCGGTCCTGGATAACGGCAGCGGCAAAGTCCTGCTGAGCTGCCTTGCCGAAAAACTCAACCTGCCCGACGCGTACATCACATTCAAAGTAAACGGCGAAAAACACAAAGTCGACCTGTCTGCCAAACCCGACCACACCGGCGCAGTTGAAGCCCTGATGGAAGAACTCAAAGCCCACGGCCTCGACAGCCGCATCGGTGCCATCGGACACCGCGTCGTCAGCGGCGGCGAACTGTACAGCGAATCCATCCTCGTTGACGACGAAGTCATTGCCGGCATCGAAAAATGCATCCCGCTCGCCCCCCTGCACAACCCCGCCCACCTCTTGGGTCTGCGTGCCGCACAAAGCATTTTCAAAGGTTTGCCCAACGTCGTCGTATTCGACACCGCCTTCCATCAGACTATGCCGGAACACGCCTACAAATACGCCATTCCGCAAGAATTGTATGAAAAATACGGCCTGCGCCGCTACGGCGCGCACGGTACCAGCTACCGCTTCGTCGCCGACGAAACCGCGCGCTTCCTCGGCAAAGACAAAAAAGACCTGCGTATGGTCATCGCCCACTTGGGCAACGGCGCGTCCATCACCGCCGTCGCCAACGGCGAATCGCGCGACACCAGCATGGGTCTGACCCCGCTGGAAGGACTGGTAATGGGTACGCGCAGCGGCGACATCGATCCTTCCGTATTCGGCTTCCTCGCCGAAAACGCCAATATGACCATTGCCCAAATCACCGAAATGCTGAACAAAAAATCCGGCCTGCTCGGTATTTCCGGCCTGTCCAACGACTGCCGCACCATTGAAGAAGAAGCCGCCAAGGGGCATAAAGGCGCGAAATTGGCCTTGGATATGTTTATCTACCGCCTTGCCAAATACATCGGCAGCATGGCGGTTGCCGCAGGCGGCTTGGACGCACTGGTCTTTACCGGCGGCATTGGCGAAAACTCCGAAATCATCCGCGAGCGCGTACTCGGCTACTTGGGCTTCCTCGGTCTGAAAGCCGACCACGAGGCCAACCTGAAAGCACGCTTCGGTAACGCAGGCGTAATTACGACTGCCGACAGCACGGCCGTTGCCGTTGTGATTCCGACCAATGAAGAATTGATGATTGCACACGATACCGCCCGTTTGAGCGGTCTGTAAGGTTTTATCCGCACGCGAACTGCCTCCGGAAACGGAGGCAGTTTTTTTATAGTGGATTAACAAAAACCAGTACGGCGTTGCCTCGCCTTAGCTCAAAGAGAACGATTCTCTAAGGTGCTGAAGCACCAAGTGAATCGGTTCCGTACTATTTGTACTGTCTGCGGCTTCGTTGCCTTGTCCTGATTTTTGTTAATCCACTATATCCGGCTTTCCATACTGAAACAGCACTGCCTCTTTTCAGACGTTGCGGTTGCAGCCGCCTACCTGAATCTTGATAATTGACTATTTTTTAATCATGTTATTATTTTCCATAAAATACATGGCATTAAGATGTTTTTCCACAAAAGATACACACACCGGCAAACACCGGCTGTGTTTATCTTTTCTTATGCCTATTTTTTAATCATCGTATTTTTATCTTTTAATTTCAATACGCAAACTAACTTATACACACGGTTTTCACATCTTTGGACTGCTTCCGTGTGTATAGTGGATATTGCCGTTTTCCTTTCTGACAAAAATGCCGTCTGAGAACTTCAGACGGCATTTCCAACATCGGTATTCAGCGGTTCTGCTCATACCATTCGACAAACTTGTCGGCTTTGACAAAACCCAGCAGCGGCTCGCTGCGGCTGCCGTCGGCGCGGACGACAAACACGCCCGGCGGCCCGAACAGACCGTATTCTTTCAACAACGCCTGATGTTCGGGCGTATTGGCGGTTACATCGATTTGGAAAAAGCGTTCCATATCGACCGCATGATGCACTTCCGGCTGATTGAGCGTGTATGCCGCCATTTCTTTGCAGGAAATGCACCAGTCGGCATAAAAATCCAAAACGACGGGTTTGTCGGGATGTTCTTTCAACGCCGTATCCATCGCTGCCTTCAACGCGGCAGTATCGGCAAACATTTTGCCGTGTTCCGAATATTTGCCTGCTTCGGCCGGGGGATTGAGGGTCAGGAAATGGTGCAGCGCGGTCGTTTTGCCGTTTGCGCCCTGCCAGCCGAACCACGCGCCGCCTATCAGCAATATACCGCCCAATGCGAATGCCACAGCTTTCGGACGGCGTTTCTGCCTGCGTCCGTTGACCAGCAGCATAAAGGCGGGAACCAGCATCAGCAGCGTGTACAGAGCGACGACGAGATAATAGGGCAAATGCGGCGTGGCGAGGTAAACGGCGACGGCTAGCAGGATGAAGCCGAATGCGTATTTGACGGCATTCATCCAATCGCCAGCCTTAGGCAGGATATGCCCGCCGAACGTGCCGATGGCAATCAGCGGCACTCCGGTGCCCAACGCCAAAGTGTAAAGTGCCAAACCGCCCAAAACCGCATCGCCCGTCTGACCAATGTAGCCCAAGGCAAATGCCAGCGGCGGGGCGACGCACGGCCCGACAATCAGCGCGGACAGAATGCCCATAATAAAGACGGAAACGATTTTACCGCCTGAAAGTTTGCTGCTCTGGTTTTGGAAATACGACTGTACGGCGTTGGGAAGCTGGATGTTGAACAGCCCGAACATAGACAGTGCCAAGACGACCATCAAAGCCGATGCCGCCAACACGACCCAAGCCTGCTGCAACCATACGGTCAGCAGCGCGCCCGTCAGTCCGGCAACAATGCCGACCAGCGTATAAGTCAGAGCCAAACCCTGAACATAAACGACGGACAGCACAAACGCCCGCGCCTTGCCCGCCTTTTTGTCACCGACCACGATACTGGAAACAATCGGCAACAGGGGATACATACAGGCGGTAAAACTCAGACCCAAACCGGCGAGAAAAAACGCCAACAGGTTGGCGTTGAGCGTATCCCAAGACAGCTTGAAACGGCTGTCGCCGCCCTCGTCCCCCTTCGGGGGCGGCAACGCCCCGCTGCCGTTTGGGGCGGAAGGCTGCAAAAAGCGGGCTTTGGCTGATGCCGGTTCGTCGGTTTGCGGATGGTAAGTGCCGTTGCCGGAAATATCAAACTCGGTATCCACGGGCGGATAGCACACGCCGGCTTCGGCACAGCCCTGATAGGTCAAAACCAATTTATACGGTTCGCCGACAGCCTTTGCATAAGGAAAGGCAACCTGCGCTTCGTGATGGTAAACCGTCTGCCTGCCGAAAAACTCGTCTTCCTTCTCTTCACCCTTGCTGAAAGAAGGCTGTCCCAACAAATCCGCCGGATCGGTCTTGCCGACGATTTTCGCCTGATACATATAGTACCCGTCGGCAATCTTGAAACGGACGTTCACACCGTCGTCGGCAACGGCAAGCTCCGGCACGAATGCCTTTTCCGGCGGCAGCAGTTCGTTCGCATCCAGCGCGAAAGCCCGTCCGCACAACATCAAAAATACGGCGAACAGGCAAATCAGTTTTTTCATAATCGAATCCGTTTCAGACAAATAATTTGTCCATATTATAAAAGGTAAGGTTGACGGTAAGATTTAATTTATGTAAAACCCCCATTGTCCCAGCCTATACGCATTTTTTGCCGAACACATTATGTACGATGTAAACACCCACGATGTCCGCCGCTTTTTCGCCCGCGTGTGGCAGCAGCGGCTCAATCCGCTGCAACTGAGCGCACTGGAACAGAAAGCCCTCCGCATTGTCGAAGCCCATCCCGAATACCACCGCTATCTCGAACGCATCGAAGACCATCTGGACACCGACTGGCTGCCCGAAAACGGCGAAAGCAACCCCTTCCTGCATATGTCGCTGCATCTGTCCGTCCAAGAACAGGCGGGCATAGACCAGCCGCACGGCATACGCGCAATCCACGACACCCTGTGCGCCAAACGCGGCTGGCCGGAAGCCGAGCACGAAATGATGGAGGCACTGGCGGAAACACTGTGGACGGCGCAACGCTACGGCACCGGTTTGGATGTCAATTTCTACATGACCCGACTGCGCAAACTCATCGGCTTGGGTGCAGAGGATCGAGCCAGGTTGAACCCGCATGAAATCGCCTGACCATACCGACCGCCTGCAAAATGCCGTCTGAAGCGGAACAACCCCTTTCAGACGGCATTCATTTTCCCCAAATCATTTCCACAACGCGCGTTTCAGCATAATCAACCAATCCTTCTTATCCAAAACCGGACGTTGTGCAAACACATCGTAGCCGCACGCGTCCAGTTTCTGCAAAATCAACTGCGCCCCCAACACAATCATACGGAGTTCCAAACCGATACGCCCTTTCAATTCGCGAGCCAAAGGCGAACCCGCCTTCAGCATACGGAATGCGCGCCGGCACTCATACGCCATCAGCCGCTGAAATGCCGCATCCGCCCGTCCTGCCGCAATCTGTTCCTCAGAAACGCCGAATTTCAACAAATCGTCCTGCGGGATATAAACCCTGCCCTTTTGCCAATCCACAGCCACATCCTGCCAAAAATTCACCAGTTGCAAAGCCGTACAAATGCCGTCGCTTTGCGCCACGCACACCGCATCCGTTTTCCCGTACAAAGCCAGCATAATGCGTCCGACAGGGTTGGCGGAACGCCGGCAATAATCGGCCAGCTCGCCGAAATGCGCGTACCGTGTTTTGACCACGTCCTGCGAAAACGCCGAAAGCAAATCATAAAACGGCTGCAAATCCAAACCGAACGGCACAACGGCCTCGGCATCCAATCGTGCAATCAAAGGATACGCCGACCGGCCGCCCGATGCCAACACGTCCAACTCGCGCCGCAAACCCTCCAACTTCGCCAACCTGGCTTCAGACGGCATACTGCCCTCGTCCGCCATATCGTCCGCCGTCCGTGCAAACGCGTACACCGCATGAACCGGCTTCCTCAACCTGCGCGGCAAAATCAGCGAACCGACGGGAAAATTCTCATAATGCCCAACCGACATACCTTCTCCATCCATCAAACAAAATGCCGTCTGAAACGGAACAAACCCTTTTCAGACGGCATCAGATACCTCCAAGCTGCCGGCAATCAGTGGTGGTGATGACCGTGCGGACCGTGGACATGACCGTGTGCGATTTCCTCATCGGATGCATCGCGCACGCTTTCAACCGTAGCCTTAAAGCGGATTTTCATGCCTGCCAAAGGATGGTTGCCGTCCACCACCGCCTTGCCGTCGGCAACATCGGTTACACGATAGACGACAACATCGCCGGTTTCAGGATCGTCGGCTTCAAACATCATGCCGACTTCGACTTCAACAGGGAACACACCCGCATCTTCAATACGGACCAACTCCGGATCCTGCTCGCCGAACGCATCGTCGGGCGAAAGTACCACATCGACCGTATCGCCGGCATCCTTGCCGTGCAACGCCTCTTCCACCAAAGGGAAAATGCCGTCGTAACCGCCGTGCAGATACGCAATCGGTTCTTCGGTTTTGTCCAAAAGCTGATTGTTGGCATCATACATCTCATAATGCAGCGAAACCACGGAATTCTTCACGATAGCCATATTTGTCCTTTCAGGAACAGCAGATTGATTACAGGCGCATTCTAACACAACCGCCGCGCCGGCCGATTACCGTTAACCTGTTCATAAACTGTACGGCACATATTTCAATGTAAATTTTTGTTATTTTATTGCAGTGTAACTTTTTTACAACATTCTCAAAAACCATTCCGACCTGTCTGCCGACTTCCCCAATCCGCCTTAATAAATCATACAAGATACTGAATTATATTAATCTCTATAATATTCATCCCTATCGATTTTTTAACAGCAAAACCGTTTTACAGGATTTATCAATCCGCCCGGCGGAAAAACTTTTCATTCAAACCTGCTTTCCCATTTGCACACCGTTGCAATCCCCTATTTCGTGGTGCATAATTACGCAAAATTCAGCAATGAATTTTCAACTTGGTTTGTAATGATGGTCGATAATGACTGTTTTACCCTAATTTGATTTAAATTGATTTTAAAGGTTACTAAAATGAAAACATCCCTGTTTGCCGCTGCTTTGTTGTCTTTGGCCCTGGCCGCCTGCGGCGGAGAAAAAGCCGCTGAAGCACCTGCTGCCGAAGCACCTGCTGCCGAAGCACCTGCCGCTGAAGCTCCTGCTGCTGAAGCTTCCGCTACCGAAACTCCTGCCGCTGAAGCTCCTGCTGCTGAGGCTTCCTCTACCGAAGCTCCCGCTGCTGAAGCACCTGCCGCTGAAGCTCCTGCTGCCGAAGCTGCATCTGAAGCTGCAAAATAAGCATTTTCCGCTTGCAAAAAAGCAGGATACGTTCAGTATCCTGCTTTTTTGACTTTTCAGACGGCATCAGATTCCCTTCCTCAATCTCCTCCCTACCCTTCCGACAAACATGCTTGACCTGCATACCGAATTTTCCCGACTCCTGCCGGCAGATGAAATTGCCGAACCTTCTCCGACGCTTTTAAAAGACCGGCGCAACCGCTTTACGTCTGCACCAGACATCATTTTGCAGCCGCGCAGCGTTGAAAGCGTGCAAACCATTATGAGTTTCTGCCACAAACACCGTATTCCGGTTACGCCGCAAGGTGGCAATACCGGTTTGTGCGGCGCGGCAGTATCGGAAAACGGCGTATTGCTGAACCTTTCCAAACTCAACCGCATCCGCAGCATCAATTTGTCAGACAACTGCATAACCGTCGAAGCAGGTTCCGTACTCCAAACCGTCCAACAGGCAGCCGAAGCCTCAAACAGGCTGTTTCCACTCAGTCTCGCCAGCGAAGGCTCGTGCCAAATCGGCGGCAACATCGCCTGCAATGCCGGAGGTTTGAACGTATTGCGTTACGGCACGATGCGCGACCTGGTTATCGGTTTGGAAGTCGTCCTCCCCAACGGCGAACTGGTTTCCCATCTCCATCCCCTGCATAAAAACACCACCGGCTACGACCTGCGCCATCTGTTTATCGGCAGTGAAGGCACACTGGGCATCATCACTGCCGCCACGCTCAAGCTTTTTGCCCGTCCCTTGGACAAGGCAACGGCATGGGTCGGCATTCCCGACATCGAATCCGCCGTCCGCCTGCTGACCGAAACCCAAGCGCACTTTGCCGAACGCTTATGCAGTTTTGAACTGATCGGCCGTTTCGCATCCGAATTGTCTTCCGAATTCAGCAAACTCCCCCTGCCGACACATTCAGAATGGCATATTTTACTTGAGTTGACCGACTCATTGCCCGACAGCAATCTTGATGATCGGCTTGTCGAATTTCTTTATAAAAAAGGATTTACCGACAGCGTGTTGGCACAAAGCGAACAAGAACGTATCCATATGTGGGCGTTGCGCGAAAACATCTCCGCATCGCAACGCAAACTGGGCACCAGCATCAAACACGATATTGCCGTTCCTATCGGGCGCGTTGCCGACTTTGTCCGCCGGTGTGCCAAAGATTTGGAACAGAATTTCAAAGGCATACAAATCGTCTGCTTCGGACATCTGGGCGACGGCAGCCTGCACTACAATACTTTCCTGCCCGAAATCCTCAGCAATGAAGTCTATCGTTACGAAAACGACATCAACAGCACAGTCTATTGCAACGTTCTTGCCTGCAATGGTACAATTGCTGCCGAACACGGCATAGGTATCATCAAAAAACAGTGGCTGGACAAAGTACGCACACCTGCCGAAATTGCCCTGATGAAAAGCATCAGGCAGCATCTCGACCCGCACTGCATCATGAATCCGGGCAAACTTCTTCCATAAATAACTGATTTAGAATGAAATTATAGGAAATATCATGGGAATGACGGCAACCTACCAACTGGTCGATAATGAAAAACTGGCTCTGCTTAAAAATACCGATACCGAATGGCAAGAATTGTTTGAAGAACTGGAAGATTTGGAGGATGAGGCTACCGTCTGCCTCGACATTGATAAAATGTGGGATGTTTTACATTTTGTACTGACCGGAACAAGTGCAGAAAATCCCTTAAAGGGCAATCTGTTATCCGAATCAATCGTCGGAACGGCACCCATTTCGGACGGCGACGGATACGCCGCTTATATCGAATCCGCCCAAATCCATGAAATCGTCTCAGCTTTGGAAGGCTTCGACATAAAAAGCGCAATGGAGCATTTCAGTATGCAGGTGTGCAAAGAGCATCATATCTACCCCGACATTTGGGATTATGAAGATGAAGTTGATGATATAAAAGAAGAAATTACCGACTGCTTTTACAAAATCGGCAATTTTTACAAAACCGCCCGGCATTCAAATAGCAATGTACTGGTCAGCATTTACTAAATATATTTCAAATATCACGGAAACTTTAATGAAGACAAAGTACGGAATCGCACTCAAGGAAACCTAGGTATTTCAAGCCGGGAGACCATCATGAGTAAAAGTTACAGAAAACACCCCTTTTCCCCTATAACCACGGCAGTCAGCGAAAAACAGGACAAACGTCTAGCCAACCGGAAACTACGGAGAATAGCGCGCGAATGTCTGAAACAAGGAAAAGAACCACCCCACCATATCAGGGCAATCAGCAACGTTTACGATTTCGCCAAAGACGGGCATTTCCGTTTTTCCGCTTCCCGTCATCCGCATCTTTTACGCAAATAGAAAACAGGGCAACCACCCTGTTTTTCCGTTTCGTATTTCAACACCATTGTTCAAACAACCATCAGACGGCATTGTTCAAATGCCGTCTGAAACCGCATCCCCATTAGCGCGTATGCTTAATCAACCGCTGTTTCTCGCGTTTCCAATCCGCCTCTTTCATACTCTGGCGTTTGTCGTGCTGTTTCTTACCTTTTGCCAAACCGATTTCCATCTTGATTTTTCCGCGCGAAAAATGCAAATCCAGCGGCACGATAGTGTAACCGGCACGTTCGGTTTTTCCGATTAATTTGTTGATTTCCGATTGTTTCAACAAGAGCTTGCGCGGGCGTGTGGCATCAGGCTTGATGTGTGTCGAGGCTGTGGGCAACGCAGTAATATGGCAACCGACCAAATAAAACGCGTCTTTTTTCCAATAAATATAACTCTCTTTAAGCTGTACGCGTACAGCACGGATCGCCTTGACTTCCCAGCCTTCCAATACCAAACCGGCTTCAATCCGGTCTTCAATGAAAAAATCGTGAAATGCTTTTTTATTGTTCGCAATAGCCATAAACATCCTATCAATATCCGCCGTCAGACGGCATAAACCCGAAAACAGAACCCATCATACTGCCTCTTCAACCGCCTGCACAATCCTGTCGGGATACAGCTTGTTGAGGCAGTCTGTATGCCCTAGCGGACATTCTCGTTTGAAACACGGGGAACATTCCAAGTGCAGGCTGACGATTTTCGCCCTGTCGCTCAAAGGCGGCGTATGCGTCGGGCTGGAAGAACCGTAAACCGCCACTACCTTCCTGCCCAAAGCTGCCGCCAAGTGCATCAGCCCGCTGTCGTTGCACACGACCGTGTCCGCCAACGACAACAAGTCCATTGCCTGAGACAAATCGGTCTTACCGCATAAATTCACACATATGCCGTCTGAAAGGCGGTTGATTTCCTCGGCAATTTCATCATCTTTTTGCGAACCGAACAGCCAAACCTGCCAACCCGCCGCCAAATAATGTTTGCCCAACTCGGCAAAATGCTTTGCCGGCCAACGCTTTGCCGGCCCGAATTCCGCTCCTGGGCAAAAAGCCAGAACAGGCTTTCCAAGATTCAAACCGAAAGTTTCGACAGAAATTTCCCGCCGCCGTTCATCAATGGAAAACTCGGGGAATCCCGAATGCCCGTCAAAATCCTCCTGGCTCGGATGCGCGAGAGCCGTATATCTGTCCACCATCAAAGGCAGACGTTCCTTATCCAGCCTGCGTATATCGTTCAACAGAAAATAACGGCTTTCGCCGACATAACCTGTTCTTTTTCCGATGCCCGTTGCCAGCGCGATGATGGCCGACTTCAAAGAACCGGGCAGCACGATAACCTGATCGTATCCGCGCCGCCCCAAATCCCTACCGACCCGCCAACGGCGTTTCAACTCCAACGCACCGTGTCCGAATGGATTTTCAAGAATCTCATTCACTTCAGGCATACGCTCAAACACCGCCATCGACCACTTCGGTGCGAACACATCAATCGTGCAACCGGGGTGAAGTTCCTTCAAACGGCGGAACAAGGGCTGGGTCATCACGCAGTCGCCTATCCAACTGGGGGAAATAATCAGGATTTTGATGGACATAACAAGAAACCGAAATCAGACAGGCGGAATTTTACCGCGAAACCGTTGGAAAACCTATCTTGCCGCATTCCTAACGCCGGACGTGCAAATATGAAAAAGCCCGAACATTCAAGTTCGGGCTTCAAAATTCTGGCTCCCCGACCTGGGCTCGAACCAGGGACCTGCGGATTAACAGTCCGTCGCTCTACCGACTGAGCTATCGGGGAATGTGGCGTATTATAGCGTCCGCAAAAAATGTGTCAATCCTTAATTTTGTCCAAACGGGTAACAAAACTACAAATATATGAATGGAAAAGACATTTAACCAAATATGCCGTCTGAACGGGAAAACCGGCTTCAGACGGCATATTGGTTCAAGTCAAACAATATGGAAGAAACCGCCGTTACGCGCAATTACAGCCGTCATCATTCCGTATTTATATTAAGATTACGCCTTGAGATTATGGACAACAGACAGGAAAACAGGATGAGTATCGAACTGGAACAACGCGCTTCTGCTTTGGGCATCAGCTTGGGGTTTCACGACATCGGCGGCGTATATCGCGCTACACCGCCCGAGGTATGGGAAACGATAGCCGACACCTTGCAGAAAGACGGCGTTTCAGACGGCATTTATCTCGACACGCTGGCAGCCCGCGAACACGGATGCGAAAATCTGACCCTGCCGTCTGCATGGTCGGACGAAACGGAAACCGTTTTGGAAGATGAAAACGGCACACATCGGGTTTTACCCCTCAACCGCGACGACCACGGCACATACCGGCTTGCCCTGCCCGATCTTTCCTGCGGCTACTACACCCTTTCGTGCGCTGCCGGAAAAATCCGTCTGATTGTCGCGCCGCAATCGGTTTACCGTCCGCCCGAACCAAACGGCGGCGCAAGAATGAACGGGCTGACGGTGCATCTGTACAGCCTGCGTTCGCACCGCAACTGGGGCATAGGCGACTTTACCGATTTACAGAACCTGATGGCTTATGCGGCAGAGAAAAAGCTGGATTTCGTCGGCATCAATCCGCTGCACGCGCTTTTCAGTGCCAAGCCCGCCTTTGCCAGCCCGTACAGCCCGTCTTCCCGTGAATGGCTCAATCCGATTTATCTCGATGTGGAAAAAGTCGGGGCGTTTTCCTACAGCGAAACCCTGAAAAACCGTTTTGCCCAAGAAAAAATGCAGCGGCGCATTGCCGCACTGCGGATTACCGATACCGTAACCTACACGGCGGTTTGGGCGTTCAAACGCGAAGCTCTTCAGGCGGCATTCCAAGCATTTGAAACCGAACCGTGCGAAGCCGCCCAAAAGGAACGTGCGGCTTTTGCCGCATTTGCGGAAGAAAAAGGAGCGGCACTGTCGGGATTCGGGCTGTTTGAAGCCCTCGACCAACATTACGGCAGCTGCGACGGCATAGGCTGGCAATCCTGGTCTGCCGAGTTTCACGACCCCGACGGCGAAGCCGTCAAAAACTTTGCCGCCAACTACGGACACGACATCCGTTTTCATATGTGGCTGCAATGGCTTTGCGCGGAACAATGGTACAAAGTGCAGGAAACGGCGGTCAGACTCGGCATCAAGTTGGGGATTTACGGCGATTTGGCGGTCGGCGTGGCGCGCGGCGGCGCGGACACTTGGTTAAACCGCCAAGATTATTGTATGGATATGTCTGTCGGCGCGCCGCCCGATCCTTTGTGCCCGACGGGGCAAAACTGGGATTTGCCACCGCTCAATCCGATGATGCTGAAGCACACGGGTTATGAGAAGTTCGCCCGGTTGCTGCGTGAAAATATGCGGCTTTACGGCATCTTGCGTATCGATCATGTGATGGCTTTGTACCGCCTGTGGTGGATTGCGGGCGGGACGGCGGATTTCGGCGCGTATGTGCATTACGACGCGGACGTGATGTTTGCCATTTTGGCTTTGGAAAGCCGACGCAACCGCTGCATCGTCATCGGCGAGGATTTGGGGACGGTGCCCGACCGGGTGCGTGATTTGTTGGACCGTTATCAGGTGTTTTCTTATAAGGTCGTGTATTTCAGCAAAGGCAGGCACGGCTTTGAATTGCCCGATGAATATCCCGAACAGGCGATTACGGTCGTCAGCACGCACGATGTTGCGCCTTTGGCGGGCTATTGGAACGGCAAAGATTTGGAAACCATGTTCCGCCTGGGCACGATTCCCGATGCGGAAACTTTTCAGACGGCATTGGAAGCGCGCGAACACGACAAGGCAGACCTGTTCGACAAGCTTAAACAATGCGGCTGTTTGGACAAAGACAGCACAATGCCGTCTGAAATGACGGAAGGGCTGATGTCCGCCATCCACAAATATGCCGCCATGAGCCGCGGCAGGCTGTATGCGGTGCAACTGGAAAACCTGCTGGGCGTGGGCGACAACCTGAATGTGCCGGGCGTTGCCGAGGGTTATCCCAACTGGGCGCGCAAAATGCCCGTCGCACTTGAAGACTTTGCAGATTGCCGAACCATAACCGCCCAACTTGCCATAATTGACGGAGTCCGTATGAAAAAGAACTGCCCAACCCTTTCCTACCGCCAACCCGATCAAGCCGAACGCGACACGGTTGACAGCCTGTTTTTTGCGGCCCACGGCGACGTATTCGCCTATTTGGGACGGCACCGCCTTGCCGAAGGCGGCGAAGTCGTGCGCACGCTGATTCCCGACGCTTCGGCAGTAGATATTGTCGACCGTGAAAGCGGCGGACTGATTGTGCCGTCTGAAAAAATCGATGGGCGCGGATTCTTTGTCGCCGTACTGCCCGATGATGCGCCCGATTACGCGCTGAACGTCTATTACGGCGGAAACGGCAACCCCGTGCGCGAAGAAGACCCCTACCGCTTCCCGTCGGCATTGGAAGAAATGGATTCTTGGCTGTTGGCGGAAGGCAGACACCTGCGTCCGTATGAAACTTTGGGCGCGCATTTTGCCGAGTTGGACGGTGTGAAGGGCGTACGCTTTGCCGTATGGGCGCCGAACGCCCAACGCGTTTCCGTCATCGGCGAATTCAACCACTGGGACGGCCGCCGCCATGTGATGCGCTTCCACCGCGACAATGGTATTTGGGAAATTTTTATTCCGGCAATCAAACCCAATGCCCTCTACAAATTTGAAATCCGCGATGCCGGCGGCAATGTGCGGCAAAAAGCCGACCCGTATGCCTTCGGTGCGGAGTTGCGTCCGAATACCGCGTCTGTCGTGCGCGGTTTGCCGGACAAAGTCGAAGCCCCCGATTTCCGCGCCCGCGCCAACGCCGTTGACGCGCCCATCAGCATTTATGAAGTGCATTTGGGTTCGTGGAAACGCAATCCCGAAAACAACTACTGGCTGACTTACGGACAGCTCGCCAAAGAATTGGTCGCATACGTCAAAGACATGGGCTTCACCCATATCGAACTCTTGCCCGTCTCCGAATACCCGTTTGACGGCTCGTGGGGCTATCAGGCGACCGGATTGTATGCGCCGACCAGCCGTTTCGGTTCGCCCGACGAATTGCGCGCCCTGATTAAAGCCGCTCACGACGAAGGCATCAGCGTCATCCTCGACTGGGTGGTCGGACACTTCCCTACCGACGACCACGGGCTTGCCAAATTCGACGGCACGGCATTGTACGAACACGCCGACCCCCGCGAAGGTTTCCACCAAGACTGGAACACCCTGATTTACAACTTCGGCAGGAACGAAGTCAAAAACTTCCTGCAAGGCAACGCCCTGTATTGGATAGAACGTTTCGGCTTCGACGGCATCCGCGTGGATGCGGTGGCTTCGATGATTTACCGCAACTACTCGCGCAAAGACGGCGAGTGGATACCCAACCAATACGGCGGCCATGAAAACCTCGAGGCCATTGCCTTCCTGCGCGATACCAACACCATGCTGAAAGAAGTCGTCCCCTCCGCCACCGAAATTGCCGAAGAATCCACCTCCTTTGCCAACGTAACCCGTCAAGAAGGCTTGAACTTCAGTTACAAATGGAACATGGGCTGGATGAACGACACCCTGCGCTACATGATGGAAGACCCCATCAACCGCAAATACCACCACAACAAAATGACCTTCGGCATGATGTACCAGTACAGCGAAAACTTCGTCCTGCCGCTCTCGCACGACGAAGTCGTGCACGGCAAACGCTCGCTGCTCGGACGGATGCCCGGCGACTGTTGGCAACAATTTGCCAACCTGCGCGCCTACTACGGCTTTATGTACGGCTTCCCCGGCAAAAAACTCTTGTTTATGGGCAACGAGTTCGCGCAAGGCAGAGAGTGGAACTACAACGAAGGACTGGATTGGTTCTTGCTCGACCAAGAAGGCGGCCGGCACAAAGGCGTGCAAGACTTCGTGCGCGATTTGAACCGCGTCTATAAAGACACCGCGCCGCTTTACCAATTGGACCAATGGCCGGAAGGCTTCGAGTGGCTGGTTGCCGACGACGGCGACAATTCCGTCTTCGTCTTCGAACGCCGCGACCGCGAAGGCAACCGCGTCATCGTCATCAGCAACTTCACGCCAGTGGTACGCGAAGGCTACCGCTTCGGCGTGAATTCTGCCGGCGGATACCGCGAAATCCTCAATTCAGACGGCCTGCATTACAAAGGCAGCGGCGTTTCTGCCGGCGCAACATTGGAAACGGAAGAAGTTTGGTCGCACGGCAAACCAAATTCCCTGTCCGTAACCGTACCGCCGTTGGCAACGGTTTACCTGTATCAGGCGACACAAAGCCAAACCGGGGCGGAAAAAACCTCCGATGCCGTCTGAAAGGCGGACGGGGCTTGAACCCCTCAAGTCCCGTTGTCCTCCGCGCCCGTCAAAACAATGCCGTCTGAACTTCGCCGCGTTCCAAAGCCAGTAAAAACTGTTTGCGGTTCAAGCCGCCTGCGTAGCCGGTCAGCTTGCCGTCTCTGCCGATGACGCGGTGGCAGGGAATCAGGATGGACACTTTGTTCTGCCCGTTGGCGGCGGCAACGGCGCGGACGGCTTTGGGGTTGCCCAAACGCTGCGCCTGCTCCTTGTAGCTGCGCGTTTCGCCGTAAGGAATCGCCAAAAGCGTGTCCCACGCCTGTTTTTGAAACGCCGTACCAATCATTTCCAAGTGCGTGGCAAAGGTTTTCAGACGGCATTGGAAATACAAATCCAATTCCTGCCGCAGAAGTTGCGTTCGCTCATCCTCCCGAAACACAAACCGCCCGCGCAAAGCTTTTTGGACGGCGGCAATTTCCTGCTCCATATGCTTCTGCCCGACAAACTCCAGCAAACACAAACCCATGCTGCCGAACACCGCCAGCATCTCGCCCAAGGGCGTGGCAACCGCGGCCGCAGTCAGTTCGTGCGGACTATCCGGATAACGCGTTTCCAACAGATGGATGGCTCGGCGGATACGGACATATTCTTCAGGCGTACAACCGATACAGTCAATAAAATCCTGCTCGAACTGCTTGGCTTCGTGTTCCGTCAGATTGGGATACGGCATAACTCCGCACTCAAAAACCCGGGGTTCGAGGCAATGGCGGATTTCATCCCATTTTGACGGCAGATTGTTTAAGGAAGGCAGGGTAATCATTCGTTTGCTCCGTATCTCTATCATGGATTTGACGGCAAAATCCCCAATTTTTGCCATTCCCGCACGCCGGCGCAGGAACGGGCTATGACGTAAATCTTGAGGGTCAAGTTGCGGCAATTCCTAAATATTCGATATTTCTAAAGCCTCAGGGAAAGGAATTAAAGATTTCAGACGACCTGCAAAGGGTCGTCTGAAACCACGGATTTTTACATTTGCGCATTTCGGCACATCATCCAACCGTTTCGGCACATTCCTGCCGCCATTGACAGCCTATAATGAATCCACTTATTCATCAAGCAAAGGAATCATCTATGCAAACCCGCATCCTCTCCGCAGTACTGCTGGCTTTTTCAACCGCTGCCTTTGCCGAGGGCGCATTCACGCTGCAATTCGACAACCCGTCCAAAGACGGCGGCTTCACGCAAAACCAGCTTTTGAGCGCGCCTTACGGCTTTGGCTGTTCGGGCGGCAATGCTTCGCCCGCGCTGTCATGGAAAAATCCGCCCGCAGGGACAAAAAGTTTCGTCCTGACCGTTTACGATAAAGACGCGCCGACCGGTCTGGGCTGGATGCACTGGGTGGTCGCCGACATTCCCGCCGATGTCCGCCGCCTGCCCGCAGGCATTACCGCGCAAGGCGGCAGGCTGCCCAAAGGCGCGCTGCAAACCCGCACGGACTTCGGCACTCCGGGCTACGGCGGCGCGTGTCCGCCCGAAGGCAGGGAACACCGCTACGAATTCACGCTCACCGCGCTAAAAGTCGCCAAGCTGCCGAACATCACCGCCGAATCCACACCCGCGCTGGTCGGTTTCTTTACTAGGGCAAACAGCTTGGGCGAAGCGAAATTCACGGTCGAACACCGACGCTGACCTGCCCCGTGCGCCGATATGCCGCCGGCTCCGCTTCCGAGCGGATCGCCGACGGTACGCAACCGAACCGCTCTTTGAAGCGCGCGCTGAAACGGGACGGGCAATCATAGCCAACCGCGTCGGCAATCTGCGCCACCGGCCATTGCGTAACCTGCAACAGCGTCAGCGCGCGCATCATGCGCACATCCGTCAGCAGCGTACGGAAATTCGTATCCTGCCGCGCCAACCGCCGCCGCAACGCGGCCTCGCTGCAATTAAGCCGCTGTGCCAACATCGCCGACGACCAGTCCGCAGCCATATCGGCGGTAATCAGTTTGCGGATTTGCCGCATCAGGTTGACGCCTTCGTACACGGTAAAACCGATGCCGTCATGCTGCAACCACGCCAACACGCCGCAAAGCGCGGCCTCCGCCGCATTGTGCGGCACTTCTTCATCCGCCAGTACCGCAGCCGCATAATCAAACGCCGCGCCCATACGCCCGGGATGCGGCAGCTTCACCGCATCGCACACTGCCTGCGCCGTCCCGTATTGTGCGGCAAACCTTTCTACGGTTTCCTGTTCGAAAGCAATCCATTGCGCCTGATAGAGGCCGTCTGAATCGGGAATATTGATGACGTCAAACGTCTGTCCGCCTGCCAATGCGACAGCCTCACCCGCCGCAATCCTCAATTCGCGCCCCGCCCACCGCAGCTTCTTGCATCCGCGCCGCACGATAAGCACAGCCGGTTCATATACCGCCACGCTGCGGTACAAGGCGGTATGGTGTTGCACAATGCCGCCCAAAGCACCCAATCGTTCACGCGTATGAAAGTAATTTGACGGCACGGTTATATTCCTCAATGTTTCAACACACAGGGCCGCACATAAGGCGCAGCCCTGTTTACCCTGATTTGGGAGGGTTACTTCCCAAAAATAAACCAAAATCCCACCGCCCCGAATAGACGGGTTTCAACCATATTCCGTCGGCGTACCTGCAACTTGGCTCCCTCCCCTGTGAGGGAGGGTCGGGGAGAGGGTAAAACGGGGCAGATACAGGCAATATTTCCGTTGCCGCCCCAATGCCCTCTCCCTAACCCTCTCCCTCGGGAGAGGGAATGGATTGCCGTTCAAATAAATCGCTCTACATAAAAATCAATGCGTTATCTCAAACCCACGTTAGGTCTAATCAAATGATCGGACATCCGTATCCGACAGCCCATCTTCTTTTCAGACGGCATTGCAAATTTAAGTTTGACGTGCGTTCGAAATAAGGCAGTTAATGCAAAGCGAAATTCCGTCGGTATGCCTGCAACTTGGCCCCTCCCCTGTGGGGGAGGCTCAGGGAGAGGGTAAAACGGGGCAGATACAGACAATATTTCCATTTCCGTCCCAATGCCCGCTCCCTAACCCTCTCCCACGGGAGAGGGAATGGATTGCCGTTCAAATAAATCGCTCTACATAAAATCAATGTGTTGCCTCAAACCCACGTTAGGTCTAATAAAATGGTCGGACATCCTTATCCGGCAAGCAAGCTGCTTTCAGACGGCATTTCTAGCCAACAAGCGCGCCAATATCCCCTCATACACCGCAGAGAGCTTCGGAATATCGTCCAGCCGCACGTTTTCGTTGATTTGGTGGATGGTGGCGTTGGACGGGCCTAATTCGATGAGTTCTTTCGCAATGGCTTTAATGAAGCGTCCGTCCGAAGTACCGCCGGTGGTGGACAATTCGGTCTCTACGCCGCAGGTTTCGGCAATGGCGGCGCGTACCACGTCGGTCAGTTTGCCCGCGTGGGTCAGAAAGGGCTGGCCCGAACACGACCACTGCAAATCGTATTGCACGCCGTGTTTGTCCAAAATGGCGTGGACGCGTTGTTTCAGCCCTGCTTCGGTGGACTCGGTGGAAAAGCGGAAATTGAATTTGATGTTCAGCTCGCCCGGAATGACGTTGGTCGCGCCTGTGCCGCCGTTGATATTGGAAATTTGAAAGCTGGTCGGCGGGAAGTATTCGTTGCCTTCGTCCCAGACTTCCTGCGTCAGCTCTTGCAGCGTCGGGGCAAAAGTATGCACGGGATTGATTGCCAAATGCGGATAGGCGATATGGCCTTGCTTGCCTTTGACGGTCAGGTTGCCCGACAGCGAGCCGCGCCGGCCGTTTTTAATCATATCACCCAATTTGTCCACGGCGGTCGGTTCACCGACGATGCAGTAGTCGATCAACTCGTCGCGCGCTTTCAATACATCGACGACTTTGGTCGTGCCATCCAGCGCGTCGCCTTCTTCGTCGGAAGTGATCAGGAGCGCGATGCTGCCTTGATGGTCGGGGTGTTCGGCAACAAAGCGTTCGCAGGCGGTAACAAAACAAGCGATGCTGGTTTTCATGTCCGCCGCGCCGCGCCCGTATAATCTTCCGTCTCGCTCGGTCGGCTCGAACGGGGGCGAATCCCATTTTTCAACAGGGCCGGTCGGTACAACGTCGGTATGTCCTGCAAAACAGACGACGGGGGCTTTCGTGCCGCGTCGCAACCAGATGTTTTTGGTATCGCCGAAATGAAGTTCTTCAGCCACAAAACCGATTTTGTGCAGGCGTTCGGCAAGCAGTTTTTGGCAATCCTGGTCGTCAGGGGTAACGGATGGTCGGGAAATCAGCTCTTTGGCAAGCTCTAGGGATCGGGTTTCGGTCATTTTTCGGCTTTTCTATTTGAGATGCCGTCTGAACGGAGTTTCAGACGGCATTTGATGTTGAATGAAACGGGCTAACGATAGCGAAGCGGGTTCTTCAGGTCAAGCACCATGACACGCTTCGTAAAGCGGCAGCAAATCTTCCACCGTTTCCGCTATCCATTTCGCGACATCCTGCCTGCCCAAATCGTCGCGCTCGATGTGTTTGCCGATGCAGAAAAAGTCTTCGCCGTTTTGCAACCTTCGGTCGGATTCATTTTGCTGCGCGACAGTGCGGTAGTCGTCGTATTCGCTTTCCGCACCGTGCCACATATCGAATGCGGCGTATTTGTCGGTATCGAAATCATCTAGCCAACGGTTGTAATCAGGCAGCGCGATGGGGGAAACATCGGCTTTATAGCAATGCCAATCCAAGCTGACGCTCAAACGGCGGCGGTTGAGCAGTATCGACAGGATGGCGGCGGAGTTTTTGTATTGGGCGTATTTGAAATAGGCAAAGAAGTGGGCGCGCACCTGCCAGCCGTTACACCAGCGTTCGATGTGCGGCGGCGCAAACGGCGCACCCAATTCGGCGGCGACCTGCTGTATCAGCTGCTGCCATATCTGCCAGTTTTCTTTATAGTCGGCTTTGATTTGCGGAATCAGCTCGGGTCGGTATTTCTTAAGTTGGGAAAATTGGAAAAACGGGATATTGAACAAATCGCAGCTTTTCGGGGTCAACATAATATATCCTTGAGACGATTGTTTCAGACGGCATTATTTACTCCGGCGCGCCGCCATAATTTCGCCGATTTCGGTCAATTTTTCTTTGGGGATAAAGGTTTTGCCCATATCAAACAGCGGTTCTTCAATCGCCAGATGAACATCATATCCTGCGACAAAACGTTTGAACGCTTCGGCATCGGGGATATAGGCATTATCTGCTTCGAGCTTGGCAAATTCGGCGGAAACCGCCACCCAGTTATCGTGCAGCCCGATATGTTGGCGCAAAAGCTCGTCCACGCTTTCCCGGGCTTGCGGCGCATATTGCAACAAAAGCGGAAAGAAGTTTTCTTCTTCGTCTTCATGATGCAACGGCGCGGCAACATTGAAATACCGGGTGATTTGGCGGATGGTTTGCAAAACGATTTGATTGCAGCCGTTTTCGGCGATATAGTCCGACAATATGGCAACCTGACCGCAAAAACGGCGCACTTTGCCGTGGCAGGCGTACAGCATTTCAATGGGTTCGGCAAAAGTAACGCTTTTGGTTTCAAACGGATTCATAGGATTTATTCTTAAATTAATGTTTCCAGATTATAACAAAACAGCCTGCGCAAGGCAGGCTGTCTGTTTTCGGGCTTTAAGCGGATTAGTCAACCAAAGTAACTTTACCGTTCATTAAAGCACCGTGACCCGGGAAGGTGCAGGCAAATTTGTAGTCGCCGTCAGCCAATTTGGCAGGATCCAAAGTCAGGGAAGACTCTTCGCCGCCGCCGATCAGTTTGGTGTGGGCGACAACGCGCGCATCGTCAGGTTTGACATAGTCGGTATCGGCAGCACCTACGCCGTCTTTAAATACGCCGTCCATATCTTCAGCTTTGGCAATCACAAGGTTGTGGCCCATGCTGGCTTTGGGTTGCGTACCGGTATGTTTCAGAGTGATGGTAAACTCTTTACATGCTTTGCTGACTTGGATGTCTTTGGTGTTGAACTGCATATTGTCGTTGGATTCGACAGTTGCCGCACAGTTGCCGGCAGCAGGGGCTTCGGCAGCATCTGCAGGAGCAGCTTCGGCGGCAGGTGCTTCGGAAGTGGGTGCTTCAGCAGCAGGAGTTGCCTCGGCAGCAGGCGCGGCAGGTTCTTGAGAGCAGGCAGCCAAACCGATAACGGCGGCAGAAATCAGGGCCAGATAAGCTTTCATGGTAAATCTCCAATCGATAAAATAATATTCGGTTTTACGGAAATCAAAGTGCAACCGCCATTAACAAAACCTTGAAAAAGATTCCGCCGCGTTGCACAAACAGATGTTTCGGGGCGGCATTTTGCTACAAATTTCATTTGAAATCAAAGCCTGTTTGCAAGTTTACAATCGTTTACCCAAGAAAGGGCAATTTTACCCCGAACCTATTTCTTTAGTATTAGGGAAGCCGCCCCCGCCGCGCAAATATTAACGGATATTTACAACATCCCTGCCGGCCGCCTTATGCCCCGTGCTTCCTGACCAGCTCCGCCAGTACTGCCGCCAATTCGGGATGCCGTTTTTCCAACTTTGCCGCCGCCGAATCGAAACTCTCCAGCGCAGCCTTACTCAAATGCAGGGTATTGGTTTTCTGCGGTTTTTCCGGTTTCGGGACCAGCCTGACCGAAACAGACCGTATCAAAGCGTCAAGCCCTGCCAACTGCGGCAATACCGACGGTGCAATCATTTTCAAACGCGATGCCGCCATATTGTTTGCCGCCAAAAGGACAAGCCTGCCGTCTTCGATACATGCCGTCTGAAAATGCGGGTGCAGGTTGGCGGGCAGCAGTTTTTTCACGGCGGCATCCAACCGCCGCCACTGTCCCGCCTGTTTCAAAAGTCCGGAAAGCAGCGCGTCCCGCCTGCCCAACTGTTCCAAATTCATAAAACATACACCCAAAAAGATTGAAATACCGCAAACGCGCCTTTATTTCAGACGGCATTAGCACTTTGCACAAACGCTTGTGTTAAAATCGCGTTTTCGCCCCACTATTATATCAGGCGCAGGAATTATTCATGCTGACAAACATTGCCAAGAAAATCTTCGGCAGCCGCAACGACCGCTTGCTGAAACAATACCGTAAATCCGTTGCCAGAATCAACGCGCTCGAAGAACAGATGCAAGCCTTAAGCGATGCTGATCTGCAAGCCAAAACTGCCGAATTCAAACAACGCCTCGCCGACGGTCAGACTTTGGACGGTATTTTGCCCGAAGCCTTCGCCGTCTGCCGCGAAGCGTCCCGCCGCATCCTCGGTATGCGCCACTTCGACGTGCAGCTTATCGGCGGCATGGTGCTGCACGACGGCAAAATCGCCGAAATGCGTACCGGCGAAGGCAAAACCCTGGTCGCCACCCTCGCCGTCTATCTCAACGCACTGGCCGGCAAAGGCGTGCACGTCGTTACCGTCAACGACTACCTCGCCTCGCGCGATGCCGGCATTATGGAGCCGCTCTATAATTTCCTCGGTCTGACCGTCGGCGTGATTATTTCAGATATGCAGCCGTTCGACCGTCAAAACGCCTACGCTGCCGACATTACCTACGGCACAAATAATGAATTCGGCTTCGACTACCTGCGCGACAATATGGTTACCGACCAATACGACAAAGTGCAGCGCGAATTGAATTTTGCCGTTGTCGATGAAGTGGACTCCATCTTGATTGACGAAGCGCGCACCCCGCTGATTATCTCCGGCCAGGCGGATGACAACATCCAGTTGTACCAAATTATGAACACCGTCCCGCCCCACCTCGTCCGCCAAGAGACCGAAGAAGGCGAAGGCGACTACTGGGTCGATGAAAAGGCGCATCAGGTCATCCTGAGCGAAGCCGGCCACGAACACGCCGAGCAAATCCTGACCAAAATGGGATTGCTGGCAGAAAACGACTCGCTCTATTCCGCCGCCAACATCGCCCTGATGCACCACCTTATGGCGGCATTACGCGCGCACTCGCTGTTCCACAAAGACCAACATTACGTTATCCAAGACGGTGAAATCGTCATCGTGGACGAATTCACCGGCCGTCTGATGTCCGGCCGCCGCTGGTCGGAGGGTCTGCACCAAGCCGTCGAAGCCAAAGAAGGCGTGGAAATCAAACGCGAAAACCAAACCCTAGCCTCCATCACCTTCCAAAACTATTTCCGCCTGTACGCCAAGCTCTCCGGTATGACCGGCACAGCCGATACCGAAGCCTTCGAGTTCCAAAGCATCTACAACCTCGAAACCGTCATCATCCCGACCAACCGCCCCGTACAGCGCAAAGACTTCAACGACCAGATTTTCCGTTCCGCCGAAGAAAAATTCGAAGCCGTCGTCAAAGACATCGAGGAATGCCACAAACGCGGGCAGCCCGTCCTCGTCGGTACGACCAGCATCGAAAACTCCGAACTGGTCTCCCATCTTCTGCAAAAAGCCGGACTGCCGCACAACGTCCTCAACGCCAAAGAACACGAACGCGAAGCCCTGATTGTCGCCCAAGCCGGCAAAGTCGGCGCGATTACCGTTGCCACCAATATGGCGGGACGCGGTACGGACATCGTTTTAGGCGGCAACCTGAAGCACCAAACCGATGCCATCCTCGCCGACGAAACCCTGAACGATGATGAAAAAGCCGCACGAATTTCCGCATTGGAAAACGGCTGGCAGGCAGAACACGACAAAGTGATGGAAGCAGGCGGTCTGCACATCATCGGTACGGAGCGGCACGAAAGCCGCCGTATCGACAACCAATTGCGCGGACGCTCCGGCCGTCAGGGCGACCCCGGATCCAGCCGTTTCTACCTTTCGTTTGAAGATCCGCTGCTGCGCCTCTTCGCACTCGACCGCGCCGCCGCCATCCTCAACCGCCTCGCCCCCGAACGCGGCGTCGCCATCGAGCACAACCTGCTGACGCGCCAAATCGAAGGGGCGCAACGCAAAGTCGAAGGCAGAAACTTCGATATGCGCAAACAGGTTTTGGAATACGACGACGTTGCCAACGAACAACGTAAAGTCATTTACAGCCAGCGCAACGAAATTCTGACCAGCAAAGACATCAGCGACCTGATGCAGGAAATCCGTTCTGATGTCGTCAGCGACCTCGTGGATACCTATATGCCGCCCGACAGCATGGAAGAACAATGGGACATCCCGACACTGGAAAACCGCCTGGCTGCCGAATTCAGACTGCACGAAGACATTCAGTCCTGGCTGAAAGCAGACAATACAATTGACGGTCAAGACATCAAAGAGCGCCTGATCGAACGCATCGAAAACGAATATGCCGCCAAAACCGAACTGGTCGGCAAGCAGGCAATGGCCGATTTCGAGCGCAACGTGATGTTGCAGGTCATCGACAACCAATGGCGCGAACACCTCGCCGCTATGGACTACCTGCGCCAAGGCATCCACCTTCGCAGCTATGCCCAGAAAAATCCGAAGCAGGAATACAAACGCGAAGCCTTCACGATGTTCCAAGACCTGTGGAACGGCATCAAATTCCATATTGCCTCCCTGCTTACTTCGGTTCAAATCGAACAAAACCCTGTCGCGGCGGTTGAAGAGCAACCCGTCGGCAACATCCAGTCCATCCATTCCGAATCGCCCGATATGGAAGAACTTTTGGGTCAGTCGCAAACCGATCTGGTTACCGAAGCCTTTAATCCCGATGGGACGGATTTCAGCCCCGAAGCCTTGGAAGCGCGGGGGCAAATCGTCCACCGCAACGACCCCT
This sequence comes from Neisseria benedictiae, assembly GCF_958267435.1. Taxonomy (NCBI): domain Bacteria; kingdom Pseudomonadati; phylum Pseudomonadota; class Betaproteobacteria; order Neisseriales; family Neisseriaceae; genus Neisseria; species Neisseria benedictiae. Next base: position 81,374 of record NZ_CATQFV010000052.1, on the reverse strand, counting down.
GCCCCTGCGGCAGCGGTTTGAAATACAAACAATGCCACGGCAAACTGGCTTGAGCGTTTGAACGCAAATGCCGTCTGAACATCCCGCTCCCGTTTCAGACGGCATTTTGCCTGAATCGCCGTATCCGACCGACAATCCGAAAACTCCTGATTTGATACCATCCGAACTAAAAACAGGCATCCGCCCCGCCGAACTATGATTCCATCCGACTTCATTGACGAACTTCTAGCCAAAGTCGATATTGTCGATATTATCGACGAGCAGGTTCCGCTGAAAAAAGGCGGGGCGAACTATATGGCGTGTTGCCCGTTCCACAAGGAAAAAACACCGTCGTTTTCGGTCAGTCCGACCAAGCAGTTTTACCATTGTTTCAGTTGCGGGGCGCATGGTTCGGCGATTGGTTTTGTGATGGAACATCAGGGGCTGTCGTTTCCCGAGGCGGTGCAGTTTCTTGCCGACCGTGTGGGCATGGTTGTGCCTAAAGTGCGTGGGCAGAACGATAATCCCGAAGTCCGTGCCGAACGTAAGAAAAAACAGCAGACGCTGGAGGAAACAACGGCGGCGGCGGCGGATTTTTACGCGCAACAGTTGCGCTTCAATCCGACGGCGAAGGCTTATTTGGACAAGCGCGGCTTGAGCGCGGAAGTCATCGCGCATTATGGTTTGGGCTATGCACCCGACGGCTGGCAGCCTTTGGCGCAAGTGTTCCAACCATATCCGAATACCGCGTTGGTGGATACGGGGATGGTGATTGACAATGAGGGGCGGCATTACGACCGCTTCCGCCATCGGATTATGTTCCCTATCCGCAATCCGCGCGGGCAGGTGATCGGTTTTGGCGGCAGGGTGTTGGACGACTCGAAGCCGAAATATTTGAATTCGCCTGATACGCCTTTGTTCGATAAGGGGAAAAACCTTTACGGCTTGTATGAGGGGCGTGCTGCTGTAAAAGAGGCAGGACGGATTTTGGTGGTCGAAGGTTATATGGACGTGGTCGCACTGGCGCAGTTCGGCGTGGGCTACGGCGTGGCGGCTTTGGGTACGGCGACGACGGCGGAACACGTCAAAATCCTGATGCGTCAGGCGGACAGTATTTATTTCTGTTTCGACGGCGACAGCGCGGGACGGAAAGCGGCTTGGCGCGCGCTGGAAAACGCGCTGCCGCAGTTGAAAGACGACAAATCGCTGCATTTTTTGTTCCTGCCCGAGGAACACGACCCCGACAGCTACATCCGCGCCTACGGCAAAGCGCAATTTGAAGACGCGCTGTTGAATCAAAGCAAGCCTTTGTCGGAGTATTTCTGGGAACATCTTTCAGACGGCATTCATCTCAATACGCAGGAAGGCAAGGCGGAATTGGTGAAAACCAGTTCGCCGCTTTTGGCGCAGATTACCGCGCCGGCATTGGCTTATTTGTTAAAACAACGGCTTAGCGAGCTGGTCGGCATCGACCCCGACGACCTCGCCCAACTGTTGGGACAGGAAGCGCCGAAGCGGCACGTCAAACAAAAAAGCTACAAACTGCCCCCGATTTCCGTCAAACAGCCCGTTATGCCGACATTGGTGCAACGGCAAATCCGCAGCCTCTTGATAAATCCGGATTGGGCTGCATATATAGACCTGCCCGATTATCTGGCGTTGGACGGCGATTTCGCCTGCCTTGCCAACCTCGCCGAAACCATTAAAAACCATCCTTCCGTGCCGGCAACCGCACAGGTTTTGGAACATATGCGCGGTTCGCCCTACGAAGAAACAATCAACCGCATCTTCCGGTCGGTCCTTCAATCGGAAGAAATGGAAGGCAGCGGCGAAGAAGATTGCGAAAACTTCCAAATCGGCATCAAAAAACTGCTCAATGAGTTAAAATACAGCCAAATCGAAACATTAAAACAAAAAAGCCTGCAATCCGGCTTAAATGAAAGCGAGAAAAAACTTTTACTGTCGCTGCTGACCGCAAAACAAAATTGACCGGCGGATTCCGCCACCCGTAAACCGTTATGCCGTCTGAAAAGCATTCGCACCGGCTGCAACAACAACACCTGCAGAACACCCATCCCAAAAAGCCTTCAGACGGCATCAGAGTACCCGCTCTGCCACGCCTTCAGGTGCGTCCAAACGCAAACCGTCGGCACCTTACCAACAGAAAGCAGACAATGTCCAAAAACCAAAATCACGAAGAATACCAAGACGATGCCCGCCCCCTGACGATTGAGGAACAACGCGCGCGCCTGCGCCAACTCATCATTATGGGCAAAGAACGCGGCTACATCACCTACTCCGAAATCAACGACGCCCTGCCAGACGATATGTCCGATGCCGATCAAATCGACAACATCGTCAGCATGATTTCCGGTTTGGGCATCCAAGTTACCGAACACGCCCCCGATGCGGAAGACATATTGTTAAGCGACAATGCCGCCGTTACCGACGATGATGCCGTCGAAGAAGCCGAGGCCGCCCTTTCCAGCGCAGATTCCGAGTTCGGCAGGACGACCGACCCCGTCCGTATGTATATGCGCGAAATGGGACAGGTCGACCTGCTGACCCGCGAAGACGAAATCATCATCGCCAAAAAAATCGAAAACGCCCTGAAAAATATGGTTCAGGCCATCTCCGCCTGTCCGGGGTCCATCGCGGAAATCTTGGAACTCATCGAAAAAATCCGCAAAGACGAAATCCGCGTCGACGAAGTCGTCGAAGCCATTATCGACCCGAATGAAGTATTGCTCAACGAATTGGGCTTGGGGCACTTGGAAACCACGGTGCCCGAGAAACCTTCCAACGACAATTCGGACGAAAACGAAGACGACGAAGAGTCGGAAGAAGATGCGGATGAAATCTCGGCAGCCAATCTCGCCGAATTGAAACAAAAAGTCATCGGCCACTTTGCCCAAATCGAAAAAGACTACAAAAAAATGATCGGCCGTTTGGAAAAACACCACAGCCGGCACAAAGACTATCTCGCCTACCGCGACGCAATTGCCAACAAACTGCTGGAAGTCCGTTTCGCCACCCGACAAATCGACAGCCTCAGCAGCAGCCTGCGCGGAAAAGTAGAAAACATCCGCAAACTCGAACGCGAAATCCGCGACATCTGCCTCGACCGCGTCCATATGGAGCGCGACTACTTCATCCAAAACTTCCTGCCCGAAATCACCAATCTGGAATGGATTGAAGAAGAAATCGCCAAAGGCAGAGTTTGGAGCGACGCACTCGACCGCTTCCGCCACGCCATCCTCGAAAAACAAACCGAGTTGGCGGACATGGAAAAAGAAACCCGCATTTCTATCGAAGAGTTGAAAGAAATCAACAAAAATATGGTGTCGAGCGAAAAAGAAACCGCAGCCGCCAAACAGGAAATGATTCAGGCAAACTTGCGTCTCGTCATTTCCATCGCCAAAAAATACACCAACCGTGGCTTGCAGTTCCTTGATTTGATTCAGGAAGGCAACATCGGCCTGATGAAGGCGGTCGACAAGTTCGAATACCGCCGGGGCTACAAATTCTCCACCTACGCAACCTGGTGGATCCGCCAGGCAATCACCCGCTCGATTGCCGATCAGGCGCGTACCATCCGCATTCCGGTACATATGATTGAAACCATCAACAAGATGAACCGCATCTCGCGCCAGCACCTTCAAGAAACCGGCGAAGAACCCGATTCCGCCAAACTTGCCGAACTGATGCAGATGCCCGAAGACAAAATCCGCAAAATCATGAAAATCGCCAAAGAGCCGATTTCGATGGAAACCCCTATCGGCGACGACGACGATTCGCACTTGGGCGACTTCATCGAAGATGCCAACAATGTTGCGCCGGCCGATGCGGCAATGTACACCAGCCTGCACGAAGTAACCAAAGAAATCCTCGAAAGCCTGACACCGCGTGAAGCCAAAGTTTTGCGTATGCGTTTCGGCATCGATATGAACACCGACCACACGCTGGAAGAAGTAGGCAGACAGTTTGACGTAACGCGCGAACGCATCCGACAAATCGAGGCAAAAGCACTCCGTAAGCTGCGGCATCCGACAAGAAGCGACCGTTTGAGAAGTTTCTTGGACAGCGAAGACAGCAAGCTGTAAACCAAAAAACCGCAGGTTAAAAATACCTGCGGTTTTTTTTTACACAATAAACAACGCTTCCACATACCCCACACTCCCATCCCGTTTCGCCAACAACTCCGGCTGACAGATTTCCACTAAAGAGCAGGCTTTGCATCGTTTGCCGTAGTCGGGCGGCGGGGTTTGTCCGCTGTTTAAAAGTTCGCGGACGGCGGCTATAGTTGCGAGGGTTTGGGCGCGTAGGCCGTCTGAAAACACGACGGGGACGCGGTGGCGGGTTTGCATATACCACAGTGCGCTCTCAGAGACGGTTTGCCCCGTCATTTCTTCCAAGCACAAGCCTTGGGCGCAAAGCTGGATTTCGTCCATCGGGTCGGGTTTTGGCTTGCCACGTTTGTATTCCACGGGTTTCAGACGGCCTGTTTTCGTATCCACTTCCACCAAATCCAATATGCCGCTGATGCCCAGCTTATCCGCCGACACATTCACCGTCCGCTCAAAGCGCACGCCCTTGCGTGTTTCCGGCTCACCCGAATCTTTGCCGCAATGATATTGCGCTCAATCGGTACGGAATTTTGCTCCGACACCCGATACTGCGCCCGTCGCAACAGCACATTGCCGCTCTGCCGCCCCTGAAGCCGCCCCAAGAAACGACCGTTTTCGGTAAAAAACACCAAATTCACATTATTTTCGCCGCAAAACCCCAGCAGAAACGGCGACACCAACACATTGCCAAAGCAGAAAATATGCCCGATGGAATGCACCGGCAACTGCGCCACCTTCTTACGCTCCTGCTCCACCACCAACGTCTCCCGCTCCTTATGTAGATAGCTGCCTTGGGTGGTGATGTAGAGCGTGTTTTGCAGTTTGCGCATAGTTGAAATCCTCGTATTTTTAATATATTTTTTATTTTTAAATCAAAATTTTATAAATTCCTTCCTAAAAGGTTTTAGGGAGTATCTACACTTATTTATAGCAACTGTGTTCCGCTTGCGTCCTCTGAACGTAGTTTAGACAGTCTGAAAAAGTAACTAGCTCTTCAAACGGGCTCAATAAATAATGGAAATTTTTAGCCCATTAGATATTTAAATCCAATTTTGAATACTTTCTTGAATCCGTCTAAACCAAATATCTTCATCTTCTGCATCTTGGTTATAGAGCCATTGTTGCTCCAACCAGTTTTCTAAAATAGAAACTTGTGAAAATTGTTGTACAATTCCAACTCGGAAAAATTCAATGAAACTGTATAAATCCATAGGAATAATTTTAGTTTTTCCACCATACCTTTTAGTATGCACTTTATTCAGGTTAAAAAAGAATGCCTTTGTTGCTTCTGATATTTTAGGTGCAATAAAAAAACAATATGCTTTGTTATGCTGTAATTTATTGACCAAATCACCATAGTGCCGGGGAACAGACGAACCTTCCATATTAAATTGAATTTCACCACGAGACATTGTTACTTCAATAATGCAGGAAAAATCCCCATAATTAATTTCAATATCCGGCTTATTTCCTGGAGCAGTATTAAGTGGCATGCCATCTAAATCAAAAATAAAATTCCCAGAAATTTCTTTAGTGTGATTTAAAGCAGCAAAAGCACGCCAAACATTCCACTCAAGAAACAATGGGGCATCGGGAACTTCTTTATCAATAATTTTATTGAACATAAGATAAATATCATTTAAATCATCTAATTTATTTTCTTTTAATTTAATTATATTATCGCTTACAAATTTTTTCTTTTTCTCAGTTTCTAACACAACCAAATCGTCTTTTAACTCATCAATAGTCTTACTTTCTAATACTACTTGTTCAACTGACAAAGATTTTATCTTATCAATTAGCCTATCTTTATTATCTGAAAATAGTTTTAATGATTCAGGATCAAATAGGTAATTTTGAAATGACTTTACACTATCAAAATGCATTGGATGTCTATCAATATTTTCCAAAATAAAATTCACATCATCTTTTCTAGATGGTGAAATCTTAATTCTCATAGTTTTAGAGTCAATTGTAACCAACTCAGTTGCACGGATATATCTAAAAAAAGCATCTGCGTAATCGCGCATATTACTTTCTTTTGTTTTTATGAATTTTTCAAAAGTAGAGTGTTCACTTTCTCGTGTGTAAAATTGATTATTAACAATCTCATAATGAAATATCTCTTTTATTTCTGCGACAAACTCACCCGAAACAAAAGTTCTCCAACTTGCTCTTTTTTCTTTTCTACGCTCTCTAAAAGAAAGAATCTTATTTTTAATAAAATCAAATTTATTAAAGTTTGTTAGTTGTAAGAAAAATAAGGCTATTTCTAGCTTAGAAATAGAACCCAACTCCTTAATGAGTCGTAACAACTCTAAATAAGGTTTAACATTAAATTCAATGACATTTGATTGAGTATGGTAAGGAGATGGTAATTGAAATTTTAATAATTGTTTGGTAAAAATTTCATCTAATCTTTTCTCTGAAATAAGCTGTTTGCCAGCTTTGGTTAAGTTAATCTCTGGTGTTAATTGAATAAAACCAAGTGCTTTGGGAGCACGTGTAATTCGATCTCTAGCTGCTAAAGCTGGATTTTTTGGTCTTTTCTCCCCTTCATAAAAATTAGATAAAAATAAAGTATCAAAAAATTCAATCTGTGTTTGTGTATTCCATTTTTTCTCTTTAAATTTTTCATCTAACAACCTCAGTTCGGGAATGATTTTCTCCAATGTTCTCGGTGAAGTAAATCCAAAAAGATGCTTACTTTTAGATAGTGATGCCATTCTAATTCCTCACTAAAATATGTTTAGATTCTGATCTAAAACGATTTCTAATATTTACAGCGTACGATTTTTCGTATTCGTGAACAATACGAGAACCATATAACTCTTCTGTTAATGATGTTTTGCCAATAACCATTAAAGCAGGAGTATGCAAATTATTAAAATCTTCTGCTAACTTTCGGTGCATTTCTTCAGAAAAGCCACTATCCATCTCTATATTTCCATAATCATTAAATACACAATCATATGGAGGATCTAAAAATATAAAATCATTAGAATTAGCTTTATTAAAAATTTCAGAATAATCATAATTATAAATATCTGTATTTTTTAATAATTCAATATGCTCATCAGTAATTAATTTAGTATTAAAATTTTTATACCTCCCATAAGGTACATTAAACTTTCCTTGTGCATTATGGCGAATCATCCCCGAATAAGACGTTTTATTAATAAAATAATAAATAGTAGCTGGATTATATTCCATTAATAAATCACCATTAAACATTTCTCTCATTTTATAATAGAGGTCTTCATTATCATCGTGCACTCTTAAATTGGGAGCTAATTTTTTTAAATACTCAAATTTTTCCCTATTATTTTCATAAATGCACTGCAATTCTTCCAGTTCTTTGCGCACTTGTTGATGATGCGACTGAAGATTAGCATAAAAAGAAATTAAATTTTCATTAATATCATTAATAATAGAATTCTTTTTTCCTAACTCAAAAAACATTGCTCCACCACCTAAAAACGGCTCGATATATCTGCCCGTGAAATTAGGAATAAACGGTAAAATTTCTGATAGTTCTTTTGATTTTCCACCACGATATTTTAAAATAGGTTTCATCACATTATGACCTGTCTATAAAAGAAAATTTTAGCCAATTATAGCTGTTTTTTAAAAAAAAATATTATCTAAAAATCTACAACTCACTCCTAAAACAACCCCGCCACATACCCCACACTCCTATCCCGTTTCCCCAACAACTCCGGCTGGCAGATTTCCACCAGAGAGCAGGATTTGCAGCGTTTGCCGTAGTCGGGCGGTGGAGTTTGTCCGCTTTCCAGTAATTCACGGACGGCGGCGATGGTGGCGAGTGTTTGGGCGCGCAGGTCGTCTGAAAACACGATAGGGATACGGTGGCGGGTTTGCATATACCACAGCGCGCCCTCAGAGACGGTTTGCCCCGTCATTTCTTCCAAGCACAAGCCTTGGGCGCAAAGTTGGATTTCGTCCATCGGGTCGGGTTTGGGCTTACCGCGTTTGTATTCCACGGGTTTCAGACGGCCTGTTTTCGTGTCCACTTCCACCAAATCCAACACGCCGCTGATGCCCAGTTTCTCCGCCGACACATGCACCGTCCGCTCAAAGCGCACGCCCTTGCGTGTTTCCGGCTCGCCCGAATCCACCCGCTCATGCAACGCCTTGCTCTGCGCGGTCAAATAGTTCTCCGCCCACGCCTGCTCGTTGTGAATCAACGCACATTGGCGCGGACAAAAGGCGTAGTGTTGCAGGGCAGAAAGGGGAATCAGGCGCGTCTCCTGATTTTCCCCTTGGCTTTCGGTTAAAAGTGCGGTCATTTTTAGCCTAATTTACGCAGCAGCTTGGTTTCGCCAAGATTTTGATCGTCCACGCTGACAAGGTAGTCGTCAAAACTCCTTGCTACTTCCACTCCGTCTTTTTTAGCAACCTGAATGCGTTTGAAGAGGCTGTCGGCAGGTGTGTCGCCTAGATTATTGCTGTGTTCAAACACATAGAGCCCGCGAGCATTCATTTGTCCGCGTGCGGCGGAATGGTCGTGATCGAACATATTGACGAGTGCCTGCCAAAACAGCTCTAAATCGTTTTCGGAAAAGCCTGTTTGTTTGGCGAAATGGGCAGAAATGAAGCCGTGGCAGCGGTATAGGCCGTAGGGGACAGTGAATTTGCGACCCATAGTGCGGTTGTCGCCGGTTTCGCTGGCATCTTTTTCGTTGGTAACCGCCATGCGGGTAATGCTGTGTTCCAAGGTCATGATGGGATCGATAGAGCGAGAAAAAGTCAGTTGCACGGGACCGCGCACTTGTCCTGCATTTTTGCCGGTAGTCATCACTGCGCCGAATGTGCGGATGTCGTAATAACGGCTGCACATGTATTGGCGGGCGGCTTCGGTTTTCTCACCTTTTTCTTTGCCTTTTACGTTTTCTTGCTCGTGGGCTTCGTCAATCAGGTTGTTCAAAATGCCTTTTTCCCGGATAAAGATGTCGTGGTGCTCGCTGTTTTGGGTCATTTGGATAAAGTTGCGGACTTTGCGTTTCAGGCAAACATCGGTTACCAAACCTTCGCCGGTTTGCGGGTCGATACGCGGCAGGTTGCCTGCGTCGGGATCGCCGTTAGGGTTGCCGTCTTGCACGTCAAATAAAAAGACAAAGTCGTAGCGTTTTTCAATAGTCATGATATTTGCTCCTGTTTAATTTGTTTCAGTTGAGTTGGATTGGAAAAAATCTTGTTTTTGGTGGTAATAACCGATCCCAAATAAAACTTGATGATTAATATCCAAATGATTAGGGAAATTATCTATTTTTCCGATAATTTCTTGAAAAAGTTTTTCTAAAAAAATTCGTTTTCCCCTGTATTTTTCCGTATTCAGTTTACTCAGGTGATGTTTAGACAAACGAATCAAAGTACCGAATACGGCAATCGGCGTACTGCTTGCCGAACCGAAATAGCGGTCGGCAATAGTGGCATTTAAGCCGGGATTGGCTTCATCCTGTGTTTTTTCCAGCACAGCAAACAGCCGCCCCAGCACATAGCCGATGTCTTGACGGTTTCTATCTAAGCTCATAGTTAGCTCCTTCATGTTTTTCAGACGACCCGCGCGGATTGCGCGATTGATATAGGCTTTAAGCAGACTTGCCCTGCCATAAGTAATTTTCTGTTCCGCCTTGTTGCGCCGTAAAGCAGCCTGCAACAGGCTGACGGGCAAAACGCGGTTGTTGAGTGCAGCATCGGTTATTTGGGAGATTAGATCGGACGGCAGGTTTTCCATTTTGCCGTCCGACACCAAATTACCCAGCAGGCGCGGCAGCGGCATATATTCTGGGTATGGCGAGTTTTCGCCGCGCACCATCTGCAAATCGTCATACCACGCCGCAATGCTTTCAGACAAGGTAGCAACAGTGGTTTCGTACCAAAAGCGGACGACAATGCGCGCAGAATTGGGCGATAAGCCTAAAAGGTAGAATTTTTCTTTGCCGTCCGGTTTTTGATATTGGCCGTTGTACAGGCTTTTATAAAGGGTTTTAACGGCATCGATATGCTCATCGGGATTGTCTTTGCCGCCGCCGCTAATCAGCGAAGCAAGACTCTCTTCCAACGGAGTCGGTTTCGCGCTCCAACATACGGCCGTTACATCGCCGATACGGAATCGGTTTTTGCTAGCAAGCAGAGCGTTCAAGGCGGTAGTGTATTCAAACATGGCTTGCTCACCCACGGGAAAGATAAAGCCCTGCTCTTTGCCGTATGATTCAAAAGCCGACAGATTTACCGATGTAAACGGAGCGGGCTTGGCGTTCACACCTTTCACGGCGTTATGCAACCGCGCAATCGGCGCAGGCTTGCCCGTTACCAGGCAAATGCCTTTTGGGACGTTATCGGACTGAGCCTGATTGGCTTGACTTACATATTCCCGCACAGCCTTTGACTGGCAAACCAAATCTACCGCTTCGTCTACCAGGCGGAAGCTGAGATTACAGCCTTTGACTTTGGCACATTCCGCCCAATTTGCGACCTGCATGACTTTGCTTTTTTCTTCCGCAGAAGCCAGAAAGGCGGCAACGGCGGCAACACCTGCATTATTGGGCAGCACCTGTTTCAATTCGTTTACTTTGGCGGTAAAGCTGGCATGCTGTTTGTCCGCCTGCTCCTGCCCTTTTTCTCCGGCATAGGCAAGCACATAACCGTAGTGATCCCACAAAATGTTACTTACTTCGTAGGATTTTGAACCGCTCCTGCCTAAACCTTTCGGTACTAAAAAAGTGCGGCCAACTTTCTTCTTGCTTTTCAGCTCACGGGTATCTTCCAGCTGAATAAAATTACCCTGTTTGTCTATAACGATAATGAACGGGATTTCTTTATTTTCAAACCCTTCTTGGGCAATACCTCCATCGCTTTCGGCTTTGCGTTGGTAGTATTGGGTGAGTGCGTGCAGAATCATCGTTTCACCTCCTCGCTATCGGCTGGGGGTACGGTAATTACGCCATTTATCGCTTTGCATTGGTAAAACATGGGTTCGGCGTTATTGGAATCGCGCGGGTCGGATTTGCTGAAATCCATGTCGTACAGCATAAAGCCGAAATCTTGGGTAATGTCTTCGCGCGGCAAACCGTCTTCAGCCTTTTCAAGCAGCCTGAAATGGCAGGGAAACTCGCGGCAACCCAAATAAGGCTGGTGGAAATACTGCCCTTTTTTCGTGCGCCGTTTGAACATTTCGGCAAATTTGACGTAGTTGTCGCCCTCGCCTGCTTCACTTGTCATGTCAAAATCGGCGTGGATGCGATAGGCAACGTCTTTCAGCAGCATGGATGCGCGCTGCTGGCGGTTGTCTTCAATATAGAGCGAGCCGCTACGTTCACTCATTTTGGTTCCCACTTCGTTACGGCGGATATTCGTCCACTGAATCGGTTTCAGGATTTCTATCTTCAAGACTCGCCAGCGAATTGCCGGCTTCCACAATATCGCCATTAAAATGTTTCTGGCGGCAGACGGCGTGATAACGGAGTAACTTACCCTTTCTACTTTTAGCTCAGGCCTAGTGAAGCATGCCAAATCACCGCTGATTTCTAAGATAAAACTCATATCATCTCCTTATTGCTTTCATTTCATAAAACCGAATTTTCAGGTAGCCAAGCTGCATCGTCAAAATCCGCGCCAAGCACGGCTTTGTAATAGCCCTTATCCAACACCAGCAATCCTGCCCTAGAAAAAACCGCATGTGCAGGCAGCTTTTTCAGTTCGTGTTCGTACACCGTTATCGTGTAACGTTGCAGCTTGCGGTAAACCCATTTGTGTTTGAGTGGATCGCTTTCTAAAAATTTGAACCAACTTTCAAACGGCTCGGGCAGCGGTGGACTGTCAGTTTGCCCGAAGGAGTTGTCAGTCGGCTGAGGAAAGCGTTGTTTGTCCAAAACATCCTGCCATTCTGAAACTTCCACGCCGTCCAAATGTCGTCTGAAAAAATCGTCCAACTCGTTTGCTTTGATAATTTGCGGAATGCCATCTTCTTCCCAATGAGCCAATAGGATAAACGGCACAACGAGTGCCACGCCTTGGTTATCAATCAGGCGGAAACGTTCGGCTGCGGTGCGGAATTTGATTGCCAGCGGATTTTCATTTGATGCTTCTGCCGTCAAAAGCGTTGCGATACCGTGTTTATCCACATCACCTTTGCCGTTGAATCGGCGGAAATATTCGGCAAATGCCAACGGGGAAAGCGGGTCGTCAAGCAGCCCTGCTTTCAGCATCTCTTCGGTAATGTCCTGCCCCTGTTTCAGGCTGCCGCTGGGCGCGCCTTCTTCGGCACGGAATACGACTACTTCACCCAACTGCGGCAGTTTGCCTTCACGGTTGCACCGCCCCGCCGCTTGGGCAATGCTGTCCAGCCCTGCCATCGCCCGATAAACGCAAGGGAAATCCAAATCCACGCCGGCTTCAATCAACTGCGTGCTGACCAGCCATAAAGGCTTGTGCAGGCTGCCTGCGCTATACAGTGCCAAATATCGGCGAACCAACGCAATGACTTCGCTGCGGTGTGTGGCGCACATATTGGCAGACAAATGTAGCTTGATTCCGTTAGAAGGCAGGGCGGTAAAGAGTTTTTGGGCGTGTTTTCGCGTATTGACTACCGCCAAAACACACGGACGCTCGGCGATTTCATCGGCAATTTCCTGCCAGCTTTGAGCTTCGTCGTTTGGCAGCGGCATTTTGATGCAGACGCGGCGCAGTTTTTCCGATAAGGCAATTTTGTCTGCCACAATCTCGCGCACGTCCGGCAGGCCTTCCAAAATGGTGCGGCCGAATGCGTCGATATTTTTGCCAAGTTCAGGCTGAGTTGCCGTGCACAGCACAAAGGTAACGCCGTAATCGCGAGCCAACACCCGCATCATGTCGGTAATCGGCTTTTGGAAATCGCGCGGAAGCTGCTGGGCTTCATCCAAAATCACCACGCTATCGGCAATATTGTGAATCTTACGGCAACGGCTGGTTTTCGCCGCAAACAGGCTTTCAAACAGTTGCACGTTAGTGGTAACAACCAGCGGCGCGTCCCAATTTTCCGTAGTAAGACGAGTTTTCGCTGTTTCCTTATCTTCTTTCACTTCTAAATTGCTGTGGTGTTCTAAAACCACATCATCGCCTAATGCTTTGCAGAAAACATTGGCGTTCTGCTCGATAATACTGGTGAAAGGAATAGCATAGATAATACGTTTTTTGCCAAATTTCAGTGCGTGTTTTAAAGCGAACCCCAAGCTCGCTAAAGTTTTACCGCCGCCGGTCGGCACGGTTAAAGAAAACAAAGTGCGGTCCGTTTCTGCGGCAGAAAAACATTGCTGCAAAATGGCATGGCGTTCTTGGTTTAAAGATGAGTTTTTATCTGCTTTTTCTAAAAGTTGCGCCATATATTGCTCATATCTTCGGTGCAACTCATCCAAACCGAGAAATTTCGGGCGCAATCCGGCAGCCAGCGCGGCATCTGCATCGGCGTAACCGTTCATAAAGGCTTCGGTATCCAAAAAATCGGCATCCACCAAGCAGGAAAAGAGAAAACGCAGCCAAATATGCAGCTCTTCCAGCTTTGCCCCGTCTTTCCAAAATGCAAAAAAATCCCGCTTCAGATCATCATCTGATAACGGGAAAAAATCTTCAGACAAACCACTTTCCACCAAACCCGACAAAGATACCGCCAACTCGTCATCCGCCTGTTGCAGACGGCGTTTCAGGCTGCCTTTGTCATACCAATCTGCCAGCCCGGCATGATGCCCGGCAATCAAATACGCCAGCAAATGCCCAAAAAACGGATTGAGGTGATCTACTGCATATTTGGCACCGGCAGTGGAATGCGGAATTTTGCGCAACTTGGTAGATTCGACATCTTCCAAATGGGCATTTTCTTTTTCAAAACCGGATGCATTACGGATATATTTCTGAAAAGCTTCCTGAAATTTCCCCAAATCGTGCAAAAGCCCCGCATATTCGGCAAACAACGCCCCGTAACGCCCTGCAAAACGCTTGGCGAGTTGGGCGACTTTTTGCAGGTGGTCTTGCAGGGGATGGGGATGCCAATTTCCTGATGCGTCTTGGCGGACATGGGCTATATAGTCGAAATTCACATCGATTCTCCAAATTTAAAACGCGCAAAATTTAACGAACAAGCCATATAAATGGCTCGAAGTGTTGAAAAATCGAAAATCTGTGGAATGAGCTCGTCTGAAAGTCTTTGTCAGGCTTTCAGACGGCATTTTGATCATCAAATAACGCTTTATCGGGCGGTTTTATTGTTCAACGCGGCTTTGACAAACGCGGTGAACAAAGGATGCCCTTTGCGCGGGTTGGAAGTAAATTCGGGATGGAACTGGCAGGCGAAGAACCAAGGATGGTTCGGCAGCTCGATGGTTTCGACCAAGCGTTCGCGTCCGGCAGATACACCGCCGATGACCAAGCCTGCTTTTTCCAACTGAGGAACATAGTTGTTGTTGACTTCGTAGCGGTGGCGGTGGCGTTCGCGGATATGTCCGCTACCGTAGATTTTGGCGGCGAGGCTGCCTGCTTTCAATTCGACTTCTTGCGCGCCCAAACGCATGGTGCCGCCCAAATCGGCGGATTCGTCGCGGGTTTCGACGCTGCCGTCGGCGGTTTGCCATTCGTCAATCAGGGCGACGACGGGGGCGGCGCATTTGAGGTCGAACTCGGTAGAATTCGCACCTTTCAAACCTGCCACGTCGCGGGCGTATTCAATCAGCGCAATCTGCATACCGAGGCAGATACCCAAGTATGGCACGTTGTTTTCACGGGCGTAGCGCACGGCGGCGATTTTGCCTTCCACACCGCGCGAACCGAAACCGCCGGGAACGAGGATGGCATCCATATCTTTGAGCATAGAAACGTCGCCGTTGTTTTTCTCGATGCTTTCGCTGTCAACAAAGGTGATTTGTACGTCGGTTTCAGTGTGAATACCTGCGTGTTTCAAGGCTTCAATCAATGATTTGTAGGATTCGGTCAAATCGACGTATTTGCCGACCATGGCGATTTTGACGGTGTGTTTCGGGTTTTGGATGGCGTGGACGATTTTTTTCCATGCGGTCAAATCCGCCTGCTGCACGTTAAGCTGCAACTGCTCGGTAATAATGTTGTCGATGCCTTGGTCGTGCAGCATTTCGGGGCATTCGTAGATGCTGTCCACATCGTAGCTGCCGACAATCGCGCGTTCTTCCACGTTGCAGAACAAGGCGATTTTGCGGCGTTCGTCCGCAGGCATTGTCCTGTCCATACGACAAATCAGGATGTCGGGTTGCAAACCGATGCTCAACATTTCTTTAACGGTGTGCTGGGTCGGCTTGGTTTTGATTTCGCCTGCGGCGGCGATGTAGGGAACGTAGCTCAAGTGGGCGAACAGGGTGTTGTTGCGTCCCAACTGGCTTCGCATCTGGCGGATGGCTTCCAAAAACGGCAGCGATTCGATGTCGCCGACCGTGCCGCCGATTTCGACAATAGCCACATCGTAACCCGCCGCGCCTTCGTGGATGCGGCGTTTGATTTCGTCGGTAATGTGCGGGATGACTTGAACCGTGCCGCCGAGGTAGTCGCCCCGTCGTTCTTTGGCGATGACGTTTTCGTACACCTGCCCCGTGCTGAAGCTGTTGCGGCGGGTCATCGTGGAATCGATAAACCGTTCGTAGTGTCCCAAGTCGAGGTCGGTTTCCGCGCCGTCGTCGGTTACGAACACTTCGCCGTGTTGAAACGGGCTCATCGTGCCGGGATCGACGTTGATATAAGGATCGAGCTTGAGCATGGTAACGTTCAAGCCGCGCGATTCGAGGATGGCGGCAATAGAAGCGGCGGCGATACCTTTACCCAGTGAGGAGACAACGCCGCCGGTTACGAAAATGAATTTGGTCATGATGGAATACCCATGTTGGAATGCGTGATTTTAACGTGAAGCGCGCGGTTCTGGCAAACGGACGGATGCCGTCTGAACGGTGGACGGCTGTTTTCAGACGGCATCTTTTCTTTATTTCCCGGTACTTTGCCGCAACTCGCGACGCAGAATTTTACCGACGTTGGATTTTGGCAGTTCCTCACGGAATTCAATGTTTTTCGGTACTTTATATGCGGTTAATTCGGTGCGGCAAAAGGCGATAAGTTCTTCTTTGGTCAATGACGGGTCTTTTTTGACGACGAATACTTTGAGTGCCTCGCCGGTTTTTTCGTCGGGAACGCCGATACAGGCGACTTCCATCACTTTGCCGTGATGCGCGATGACTTCCTCGATTTCGTTCGGATAAACATTGAATCCGGAAACAACGACGAGGTCTTTCTTACGATCGACCAGCTTCAACCAGCCTTTTTCGTCCATCACGGCAATATCGCCGGTTTCCAAAAAGCCGCGCGCGTCTATGGCTTTGGCGGTTTCTTCGGGACGGTTCCAGTAGCCTTGCATCACTTGAGGGCCTTTTACCCACAATTCGCCTGGCTGCCCGACGGGGACTTCTTTGCCGTCCGACCCGCGCAGTTCTACTTCGGTGGACGGGACGGGCAAACCGATGCTGCCGCTGTATGACTCGATGTTTAAGGGGTTGCAGCACACGCCGGGGCTGGCTTCGGTCAAACCGTAGGCTTCGACGATGGGCGTACCGGTGATTTTTTTCCATTTTTCGGCAACGGCTTTTTGGGTCGCCATACCGCCGCCCAAAGTCAGTCGCAATCCTGAAAAATCGACTTCGGCAAAATCAGGACGGTTAACCATCGCGTTAAACAGTGTGTTTACGCCGATAAATACATTAACCCGCTGTTTTTTCAGTTCTCCGATAAAGCCTTTCATATCGCGCGGGTTGGTAATCAGGATAATTTTCGAGCCGGCATTGGCAAAAATCATCAGATTCACTGTCAGGGCGAAGATGTGGTACAGCGGCAGGGCGGCGATAACGGTTTCTTTTCCCTCGCGCAACTGGTTTTTAATCCATTCTTTTGCCTGAAGCATATTGGCGCAGATGTTGCCGTGGCTCAACACCGCGCCTTTGGCAACGCCCGTCGTGCCGCCCGTGTATTGCAACAGCGCGGTATCTTCGCGGTTTAATGCGACAGGTTGGAAAACGTGCTTCGCTCCCTCTTTCAATGCCGTCTGAAAGGAAACGGTTTCCCGAATGCGGTATTCGGGCACCATTTTCTTGATTTTTCGGATGATGAAATTAATCAGCGAACCTTTAAGCAGTCCGAACATTTCGCCGACGGAGGCGACGATGACGTGTTTGATCTGCGTGCGCGGCAGCACCAGCTCCAGCGTGTTGGCGAAATTTTCCAAAACGATGATGGCGGTCGCGCCGCTGTCTTTCAACTGATGCTCCAACTCGCGCGGCGTATAGAGCGGATTGGTGTTTACCGCCACCAAACCTGCCTGCAAAATGCCGAAAAGGGCTATCGGGTATTGCAATACGTTCGGCATCATAATGGCAACACGTTCACCACGCGGCAGCTTCAGGATGTTTTGCAGATAAGAGGCGAAATCGGTCGCCAGTTTGCCGGTTTCGGCATAAGTGAGCGTTTTGCCCATATTTTGAAAAGCGGGCAGCCTGGCAAATTTTTCCACGCTTTGGCGGAATACATCGCTGATGGAATTGTATTGCGTAATGTCGATTTCGGCATTCACGCCCTGTTCATAACTGTCTAACCAGATTTTTTCCATAGGTATCAGTCTTTCAATAGTTTCATTTTCCAGCGACATAGGCCGTTGCCCCTATAAATACTGAGATGGCAAAGGAAATATGCCTTCACTTTCTGGATAATTTTCCACATTACTAGACAGCCAGAGTTCAAAGATTTTGTAATCGTCAAAGAAACCAAATATATACCCTCGCTTTAGTAAGTCTATATAATCTTTTTGAGAAACTACCAAAGGATTTCCGTTTCTCATTACTCTTGATTGTCTAATAAAAAGTTCTTTATTGTATGATAAGAAAATCGCTAAATCTGGATATATTATATTTTCTTTCTCTAAATCAACTTGCCCTATCAGTTTCCAAATCTTCTTTCTTATGGCTGTTTCTATACAGGATTTATAAGTCTTAAACCCAACAGAAAGAAGCTCATCCATATTGGCTGTCTTTTCCGAGAGATAATCAAAAATACCAAACTCGTATTGCCTCACCCTACATATGTAAGCAAATTTCCCATTTGGGAGCGAGATTTCATAGATTTTTCCGTATTTTTTTACACCCTTATCCATATCGATTATTTTTAATGTGTTTTATTTGATAAATTGTCATCGAGTAGTCCCGTTTCGATCTCTTCGCTTGTTTGAGTTTCCCAATTCTCAATATGATGCTTCTGTTTTTTCGGTGATGCCCTCTTTTCCTTTTAGATAAAATTTGACGCACTGACATCTCATCAGCCCCACTCGTTCTACCAGTGTAGATTTTTCCTGTAGGATTCCCAGTTGCATCGAGTTCTGGTGCTTGATAAACAATATATTTAACCAACCCCTAGATGTCTAGCTCTCGAGCCCAAACACGCCGTCCTTCCTCGTCATACGCCTCTATGGGCGTGCCGAGGTAGTCAGAAATGATGGAGTAGCGTCAAAGTGGAATTGAGCGGAACAATGCCGTCTGAAAACCGTTTCAGACGGCATAAGTTTTATCGCGTGATGATGACGGGTTTGTCGGTCATTTGGATGATGCCGCCGCCCAAACAGATGTCGCCGTCGTACAGCACGGCGGACTGGCCCGGCGTAACCGCCCATTGCGGTTCGTCAAACACCAGCTCGGCGGTTTCATCATCCAAATAGCGCAATTCACAAGGCGCGTCCGCCATACGGTAACGCGTTTTGCAGGTGTAGTGCCCTTCTTTCGGACGCTCGGGCAGCGTGAAACTCAAATCGTTCATCACAAGGCTGCGGGTATAGAGCAGCGGATGGTCGTGTCCTTGCACGACAATCAGTTCGTTTTTCGTCAAATCTTTAGCCGCAACAAACCACGGTTCACCCGCGCCGCCGATGCCCAAACCTTTGCGCTGGCCCAATGTGTAAAACATCAGCCCGACGTGTTCGCCGACGGTTTTCCCTTCGGGTGTCACCATTTTGCCGTTGTCGGTCGGCAGGTATTTTTGCAGGAACTCGCGGAACGGGCGTTCGCCGATGAAGCAGATGCCCGTGCTGTCTTTTTTGGCAGCGGTCGGCAATTTGAACTCGGCGGCAAGGCGGCGGACTTCGGGTTTTTCCAAACCGCCCAACGGGAAAATCGCGCGCTCGAGTTGGAAAGGCTTGAGGCGGTAGAGGAAATAGCTTTGGTCTTTGTTTCGATCCAAACCTTTAAGCAGGTAATGCACGCCGTTGCGGACTTCTTTGCGCGCATAGTGTCCGGTGGCAATGGTATCCGCGCCCTGCCCTACGGCGTAGTCCAAAAAGCATTTGAATTTGATTTCGGCGTTGCACAACACATCGGGATTCGGCGTGCGCCCCGCACTGTATTCCTTTAGAAAATAAGCAAAGACTTTGTCTTTATATTGCACGGCGAAATTAACGATGTCGATATCGATGCCGACAATATCGGCAACGGCAATGGCATCGAACGAATCCTGTTTGATGCTGCAATATTCGTCGTTGTCGTCGTCCTCCCAGTTTTGCATGAATACACCGCGCACTTGATAACCCTGCTGCTTGAGCAGGGCGGCGGTTACGGAAGAATCGACACCGCCGGAAAGCCCGACGATGATATTGGAGGGGTTTGATGTCGTACTCATACGCAGGATGGCTTGGAAACGGCGGTTTTTAAAAGCGGATTTTAACACATTTTAAAGGCGGTCATAAAAATGCCGTCTGAAAGCCCGGGCTTTTTCAGACGGCATTTCAAATATTTTCAGCAGATTAGTGCTGATGCGCTTCGCCGTGGTGATGACCGTGGTCCATTGCCGGCATCGGCGCGGTTTTGACTTCCAGTTGGACGGTTTGCGCTTTGGCGTTTTTAAATTTCAGGGTAACGGGAATCTTGTCGCCCTCTTTTAATTGTTTTTTCAAACCCATAAACATCACGTGATAGCTGCCGGGTTTGAGTTCGGTAACGGATTTCGCCTCCAAAGGCACGCCGCCTTTGACTTCGCGCATACGCATCACGCCGTTATCATTGATATGGGTATGCACTTCGACGCGGTCGGCAACGGGGCTGCTTCCGCCGAGCAAAAAGTCTTGTTTGGCTTCGTCGTTGTGGATTTTCATGAACGCGCCGCCCATTTTCATACCTTCGACGGTGGTGCGCGCCCAGCCGTCCTCGACGTGGACTCCGGCGGCGGAAACCGCGCCTGCCAAACCTGCCATCATCACGGCTGCCAATAGTTTTTTCATCTTTCTACTCCTTAAATGTCAAACGAGAATGCGCTCATCTTACAAACAAATACCGTTCGGAAATTTGATATAGATTAAGCGAATAATAAATACTACATACTAATCCTAAAGGATTACAAATCCTGCTGCAAGCGTTTTACCCGAACAGGGCAGACAGCCAAACCGCCGCCAACATCAGCATCGCGAACAATTGTGCGGCAGAACCTGCATCTTTGGCACGTTTGGCCAGTTCGTGCCTATCGGTCGACGTATGATCGACGGCGGCTTCGACGGCGGTGTTGAACAGTTCGACAATGACCGACACAAAAGAAGCAATCAGCAGGGGAAGGCGGACGGCGGTTTCGGAAACCCAAAAAAATGCCGCACACACCAGCAGCGCGTTCAGCCACAAAACCTGACGGAATGCCGCTTCGTAACGGTAGGCGGCGGCGATGCCGTCTATCGAATAGCCGAATGCGTTAATGACGCGCCTGATGCCGCCTTTGCCTTTTTTTTCTGCCGCGTAGGAGGAAGGTTCCATCGGTATCCTTTCAAAATGTCCTCAATATAGTGGATTAACAAAAACCAGTACGGCGTTGCCTCGCCTTGCCGTACTATTTGTACTGTCTGCGGCTTCGTCGCCTTGTCCTGATTTTTGTTAATCCACTATATATGCCGTCTGAAAACGGGGCAGCAGGGTGTCCGTACGGCATTAAGCGCATCCCTGCCGGTTGAGGGAAAACCCTGCCTGCCCGATCAAACCAGGCGGTTGTGAAGCAAAAGCCTTTCAGACGGCATCGGTTTAACGTACCGACCACGCGGCAACGGCATCGGCAAACACTGCCGCCACGTCGAAACCTTTTTGTTTCATAATTTCTTGGAATCCGGTCGGGCTGGTCACGTTGACTTCGGTCAAGTTGCTTCCGATAACGTCCAAACCGGCAAGTAGGATGCCTCGCTGTTTAAGCTCGGGAGCCAGAGTCTCTGCAATTTCTCGGTCGCGTTCGCTCAATTCCTGCGCCACGCCGCGCCCGCCTGCCGCAAGGTTGCCGCGTGTTTCGCCGTTTTGAGGAATACGCGCCAAAGCATAGGGGACGACTTCGCCGCCGATAATCAGGATACGTTTGTCGCCGTGTACGATTTCGGGAATGTAGCGTTGCGCCATAATGGTACGGGAATCAAGCTGCATCAGGGTTTCGAGGATGCTGCCAATGTTAGGGTCTTTTTCGGTCAGGCGGAAAATGCCCATGCCGCCCATACCGTCCAGCGGTTTGACGATGATGTCGCCGTGTTCTTTCAAAAATGCGCGGACATCGGCGGAACGGGTCGTAACCAGCGTAGGCGCGGTAAAGCGGCTGAAGTTCAAAATCGCCAGTTTTTCATTAAAGTCGCGCATCGCCTGTCCACTGTTGAACACTTTCGCGCCCTGCTGTTCCGCCAGCGTCAGAAGCTGTGTGGCGTAGAGGTATTGCATATCGAACGGCGGATCGGTACGCATAATCACGGCATCAAATGCTTTCAATGCCGTCTGAACTTTGTCCGCCGCTTTAAACCATTCATGGTCATCATCGTTTTTTGCACCCGAAAATTCAAATGCCGATGCCTGTGCCGTTACCAAACCGCCGTTTACAGACAATTCCTCGCTCAAGGTATGAAACAGCTGCCAGCCGCGTTTTGCCATTTCCCGCATCATCGCGTAGGTAGTGTCTTTGTAGGTTTTGAAACTTGCCATCGGGTCGGCGATAAAGAGGACTTTCATCATATTTCCTTTCCGGTGTGCCGAATGTGCCGCATTTCGCGGGTAAAGGAGAAATGCCGTCCGAACAATATTCAGACGGCAAGTATGGGGTTTTACTTAGGCTGCCAAGAATCTTTCAGCGTTACCGTGCGGTTAAACACTGGCGTGTCTTTGCCGTGGTCTTTGCGGTCGGTTACGAAGTAGCCGATGCGCTCGAACTGCCAGCGGCTTTCTGCCGGCAAATCTTTTGCGGCAGGTTCGGCGTAGGCGGTGATTTCCTTGATGGATTCTGGATTGAGGAAATCGGTAAACGGCAGGTATTCGCCGTCTTCGCCGCGCACGGCATCCGGACGCTCGACGGTAAAGAGTCGGTCGTACAGGCGGACTTTGATTTCGGCGGCATGTTCGGCGGACACCCAGTGAATCACGCCTTTAACTTTACGGCCTTCTGGATTTTTGCCCAAGGTGTCGTGGTCGATACTGCATTTGAGTTCAACCACATTGCCTGCCGCATCTTTGACGACTTCATCGCACTTGATGACATAACCGTGGCGCAGGCGTACTTCGCCGCCGAGTGTCAGGCGTTTGAAGCCTTTGGGCGGATTTTCGGCAAAGTCGTCGGCTTCGATATAGATGGTTTGGGATACGGGGATTTCGCGATCGCCCATTTTCTCGTGGTTCGGATGGAACGCGGCACGGCGGCTTTGGGTTTTGCCGGCTTCAAAGTTGGTCAGGGTTACTTTGAGCGGGTTCAACACCGCCATTAGGCGCGGGGCGGAGTTTTCCAGCTCTTCGCGAATCGCACCCTCTAACACGCTCATATCGACGATGTTTTCAGATTTGGAAATACCGGCGCGTTTGGCAAACAGTCGCAGGCCTTCGGGCGTGTAGCCGCGACGGCGCATACCGGAAATGGTCGGCATACGCGGATCGTCCCAGCCGGAAACGTGTTTTTCCACAACCAACTGATTCAATTTCCGTTTGGAGGTAATGGTGTACAAAAGCTCCAAACGGGAAAACTCGTATTGGTGCGGACGTGTGGCGTGTGGCGCGGGGGTGTTGTCCAACACCCAGTCGTACAACGGACGGTGTGCTTCAAATTCGAGCGTGCACAAGGAATGCGTGATGCCTTCGATGGCATCGGAAATACAATGCGTGTAGTCGTACATCGGGTAGATGCACCATTTGTCGCCGGTGTTGTGGTGATGGGCGCGGCGGATGCGGTAGATGACGGGGTCGCGCATATTGATGTTGCCGGATGCCATGTCGATTTTCAGACGCAGGGTTTTGCTGCCGTCGGGGAACTCGCCGTTTTTCATACGCGTGAACAGGTCGAGGTTTTCTTCGATACTGCGGTCGCGGTAAGGACTGTTTTTGCCTGCTTCGGTCAGCGTGCCGCGGTATTCGCGCATTTCTTCAGGGGTCAAATCATCGACATACGCCTTGCCGTCTTTAATCAAACCGACGGCGTAGTCATAAAGCCGGTCGAAATAGTTGGAGGCAAAACGCGGTTCGCCCGCCCAATGGAAACCCAACCACTCAACGTCTTCTTTGATGGCGTTGACGTATTCGTCGTTTTCTTTTTCGGGGTTGGTGTCGTCGAAACGCAGGTTGCACAAACCGTCATAAATATACGCCAAACCGAAGTTCAGGCAGATGGATTTGGCATGGCCGATGTGCAGGTAGCCGTTGGGTTCGGGTGGGAAACGGGTTTGGATGGTTTCGTGTTTGCCGCTTTTGAGGTCTTCTTCGATGAGGGTGCGGATGAAGTGGTTGTCCGCGAATTGGTCTTTATTGAGCATGGTTTTCTTCAAATGGATGGTTTCAGACGGCATAAATGTTATCGGGATGCCGTCTGAAGCGGTTTGATGATGTGTTTATTGTACCCGACTTGTGCGCTTTGACATAGCGTTCAGACGGCATCGGCAATCAGGCATTCCACCCCCGCCTCTTTCAGCATCTTCTGCATCGCGGTATCGGGCAGCCGGTCGGTAAATACTTTGTCAAACGCCGTAATGTCGCCAAGCCGGACCAGCGCGTTGCTGCGGAATTTGCTGTGGTCCACGCCGAGGAAGCGGACGCGCGCGTTGGCCATCATCGCCTGCATCACGCTGACTTCTTTGTAGTCGTCGTCCAAAAGCGAACCGTCGCTTTCCACGCCGTGCGTGCTCATCACGGCATAATCGACTTTGAACTGGTTGATAAAGTCGACGGTCGCCACGCCGGTAATGCCGCCGTCTAGGGGACGGACAACGCCGGATGTGATGATGACCGTGTAATCCGTCCGTGCCGAAGCAATCGAGGCGGCGTGGATATTGTTGGTAATTACCCTCAGGCTGCCGCGCCGCCTGACCAGCTCCGACACCACAGCCTCCATCGTCGTACCGATACTGACAAACAGCGACGAACCGTCGGGGATGTATTCCGCAATCAGCTGGGCAATGGCGTTTTTCTCGTTTTGACACCGGGTTTGCCGGTCGGCGGGCAGGCCCTCCGGCAAGTTTCCGCCCGAAGATGCGCCGCCGTGATGGCGTTTCAGGCTGCCGGCCTCCTCCAACTCGCGGATGTCGCGGCGTATCGTCTGCGGGGTAACGTCCAATGCGGCGGCAAGCTCGTCCACCGACATAAACTGATGCCGGCGGACAAGGCTTAAAATCTCTCCATGCCTTTGGATTTTCGGTTTCATCGTTTTCTGCTTCCTTGTATCGGGATGCCGATTTTACCGCGTTCAGCCCAGCGTGGAAAACACCACCATCAGAAACGGGGCGGCTATATTGACCACCACGCCGAAGCTGACCGCTACCGGCACGACTTCCAAACCGCCCGCACCCTGAATCACGGGCAATGTGAAATCCATACTGGTCGCGCCGCCGACCCCCACCGCCGCATCGGGAAAACGCTTCATCAGCAGCGGAATAAATGCCAGCGCGAACAGTTCTCGTGCCAAATCGTTCAAAAGCGCGATACTGCCCCATACCGCGCCGTAAGCCTCGGTCATCACCAAACCCGAGAGGGAATACCAACCGAAGCCGGAAGCCATCGCCAAACCTTTCACCCACGACACACCGTCTGCCGATGCGGCAAACAGCAGCCCGCCTGAAAGAGATGAAAGCATAAACCAGACCGACAACCGAATACCCCTGCGGTTGACCAAAACCTGCCGCAACGATACGCCGCTGCTTTTGAGCTGTACGCCGATGAGGAACACCAGCAGCATCAGACAGTACATACCCGCGTTTTCAGACGGCATCCAAATATCGCGCATCAGTTTGCCGAATGAGAATCCGAGCAGCACGCATCCGAGCTGCCCCACACTGCCCGACACGCCGACCGAAACGCCCTTCCCTTTCCCCCTTATCCGCCACGGGAATAACTTTCCCAACACTGCCAAGGCAAGCAGGTTCGCCCCGACCGTACAAACAAACAGCCACAGAACCGTCAACGCCATATTGTCCAACCGTGAACCCAAATCCTCCACGCGCGACAACGATACGCCGATCAGCAGCAACACGGCATACACCAAAACCGACAGCATCTTGTCCAAAGCGGGCAGGTAAGGCTTGGGAACACGGATAAAAAATCCGGCAAACATCGGTACCAATACCGAAAGCAACGTCATCAGGCTGTCCATCTCCTGACCTCCTTTATTGCCGCATGATATATGCGGTTTAAAAATTGCCGTCTGAAAATTGCAGATACCCGCATCCATATTTCAGACGGCATCAGGTTCGCCATTAAAAAACCGCCTGAACATCTGATTCAGATGGTTTTCTCGCCATCAGGCATTCAATCTTCCAAAGTCTTTTCCAAACGCTCCATACAGTTACCCAAATGGCGGCGCAGGATTTTGACCACGCGGTTGCGCCTGCCTGCCAGCAGCAGGTCGAGGATTTCACGGTGTTCGGAATGCGTGTGCGTATTGATGGCGTGTTTTTCCTCGCGATGCACGCCCGCCACGGCAACAATCAGGGAAGACCGCGCGCACAGCGTGTTCATAATGTCGAACAGCACATCGTTGCCCACCAGGCGCGCCAGTTCGACGTGGAAGGCATTGGACAGGCGGTTCCAGCCGACGCGGTCTCCCCTGCCGGAAGCCTCTTCTTCGCGCCTTATCATCGCATAAAGCGGCTTGAGGCGCGTTTCCAAATCCGGCAGGTCTGCGAGGATGTTCAAAATCATCGTCTCCATTTCGATGCGCGCATTGAACACATCCTGCATTTCTTTCAAATCGGGAACGTGGACGAACGCGCCCCTGTTGGGTTGCAAATCAACAATCTTGTCGTGCGCCAAAAGCGACAGCGCACCGCGGACGGTGTTGCGCGAACACACCATCTGGCGGCAAAGTTCGGATTCGGTCAGCTTTTTGCCGGGCAGCAGCACCTGATCGGTAATGCCGTCCAAAATCAGGGCGTAAACACGGAACAGCTCAGAATCGTGCCGCTCTTCGAGAATCAGGGAAGACGTAGTCGGCGCATGGATAATGTCGTCGTTTTCAAAGTTCATGATGTTTTCCGTATTTTTACGCTTTCAAATTTTTTAAGATGTTTTAAGACGGCTGTGTTTCAAATCGTGTCGGAGAAATTAAAGTATTACACAAATTTATTTTATAGTGGATTAACAAAAATCAGGACAAGGCGACGAAGCCGCAGACAGTACAAATAGTACGGAACCGATTCACTTGGTGCTTCAGCACCTTAGAGAATCGTTCTCTTTGAGCCAAGGCGAGGCAACGCCGTACTGGTTTTTGTTAATCCACTATAATTCAATAAATTAATATATGGCTTAAAATAACGGGATTCCCGCCTTCCGCCCGCCCGCAGAAGCAGGCGGGCATCATTTTAAAACGCGGCATTTAAAATTTGACCGAAAATTGTTGACAATCCGGAATCAAGCCTGCACAATACCCCGACAAGTCCAAGTATTATAAAGGCTGAATAAAGAGGAAACAGCAGGCAGATATATTCGGGAGGTGCAGTCCGAATATATCTGCTTTTTTATGCGCCTCCGGATTGCCTGCCGCACCTTTCCCCTTCAGACGGCATCGGCCGTTTCCCCATAATGCCGTCTGATGCTTATTTCTCCGCCCCGGCAATTTCAAAACTATGGGTAATCTTTGCTGCTTTGCCCAACATAATCGAAGCCGAACAGTATTTTTCGGCAGACATCTGAACGGCGCGTTCAATGGCCGATTCTTTCAAATCATGCCCGATTACCTTGAAATGGATGTGGATTTCGGTAAACACGCGCGGCGCATCGTCCGCCCGTTTCGCCGTAACCGTCGCACGGCAGTCAGTTACTTTCTGACGCTGTTTTTCGGCAATCATCACCACATCGATGCTCGAACAGCCCGCCACGCCCAACAGCAGCATTTCCATCGGGCTGGGCCCGCGCTTGGCCGCACCTTCTGCCGCCGATCCCTCCATAACGACGCTGTGCCCGCCTTCCGTCGTGCCGACAAAGCACATTCCGTCTATCCATTTTGATGTAACCTGCATGGTGTCATTCCCGAAAATAGCGTTAAAACCGCTTTGCATATGGCGTTATTGTAAACAATTTCAAGCGGCTTATGCAGAAATATGGACAAAACGGCAAAAAAACACTTGAAAACCGATTTACGGTTTGGCTGCCTGGCCGTTGATCTGCACCGATTTGAGTTTCAGCGTATAGGTTTTGCCGTCGTCGGTATAGCCGATTTGTGCCGGAATATTGTTCAGGGACGGTGCGAAGAAATACATTACCGTATCGTCGCCGCGCCGCACCCGATATTTGACGACTTCGGTTTCCACGCCGCCTATGCTGTATTTTCCTGTACCCGCCTTATTCAAACCGCCGACGGAATAAAGTTTTTTGCCGTTGGTGATTTTCAGCCCCGGGGGGAGTTTCGCGTCATTTGCCGCCAACTGCCAGGCAAGCGTAAACAAATCCATAGCCTTGGGGCTTTGCTCGGTTTTGCTCTCGCCCGCTTTGCCGTAGGTTACGCTGCCATCGGCGAATTTGGCTTCCGCATACAGTTTGCCCCTGCGTATGTCTCTATAGTAGGTAGGGTGCAGGGTATTGCCGACAACCGTACCGCCGGACTCGAAACGGATATTGTATAGCGGCACTTTAATCGTCGAAACGATTTTGTAAGCATTGCCGCTGCGTTCAAATGTCATCGTGGCGGGAATGCCGTAGCTGCCGGAATAGTGCAGCACGGCGGATTGGGGCAGCCCTGCCGCATACGCGCACGGCAGGGCGGCGGACAAAATGGCGGCGGAAAATATATTTTTAAAAGTCTTCATCATTTGCTCCCGCCCTGTTTACGCCGTCAGGAAACGGGCGGCATCAGCGTTTTCCGAATTTCTGACGCGGTTTCCCTCGATACTCAGGCGGCCGGCGGCAAAATCGGCAACGGCTTTCGGATAAAGTTTATGCTCGACAGCTAAAACCCGTGCGGCAATATCGTCTGCCGTATCACCATCAAGTATCGGCACAATCCCTTGCGATACAATCGGGCCGCAATCCAGCTCGGCCGTAACGAAATGAATCGTACAGCCAGCAACGCGGCAACCTGCCTCCAAAGCGCGTTCGTGCGTATGAAGTCCGGTAAATGAAGGCAGGATGGATGGATGGATGTTCATCAGCCTGCCTTCGTAATGGGCGCAAAACTCGGGGGTCAGAATCCGCATAAAACCTGCCAAAACCACCAAATCGGGTTGATATGCGTCGATTTTTTCCATCATGGCCGTATCGAAGGCAAGTCGTGATTCAAAGTTTTTATGATTCAGGCTATCGGTCGGAATACCGCGTTCGGCCGCCCATTTCAGTCCTTCCGCCGTTTCGCTGTTGCTTAACACGGCAGCAATACGGACATTTGGAACGGCAGCATTGACGATAGCTTGCATGTTGCTGCCGCGTCCGGAAATCAGGATGACGATGTTTTTCATAATGGTGCGCTTTTGAAAGGGATGCCGTCTGAACCGCTGTTTGGTGGTTTCAGACGGCATTTGCCGTAAAAATGCCCGAAAACCTGTTTCGGGCAAGGGTTCGGACTTAATTTACTTTTTTGATGTCGACTTGAGCCGGCTGTTGGGCAGACGCATTTCCGGGTGCACCAACCTTAACCAGTTTCACATCAAATACCAAAGTAGAGTTCGGACCGATTTTTTCGCCCGCACCCTGTTCGCGGTAGGCAAGGTTGGACGGGATGTAGAACGTGGCTTCGCCGCCTTCTTTCAGGAGTTGGACGCCTTCGGTCCAACCCGGAATCACTTGGCTTAACGGGAAGGTTGCCGGACCGCCGTTGGCTTTACTGCTGTCGAATACGGTACCGTCAATCAGGCGGCCTTCGTATTCCACGGTAACGATGTCGTCTTTGGTCGGCTGTTTGCCTTCACCCTGTTTGGTGATTTTGTACTGCAAACCGGAAGCA
The DNA here is from genome assembly GCF_958267435.1 of Neisseria benedictiae. Taxonomy (NCBI): domain Bacteria; kingdom Pseudomonadati; phylum Pseudomonadota; class Betaproteobacteria; order Neisseriales; family Neisseriaceae; genus Neisseria; species Neisseria benedictiae. The sequence goes on along the minus strand of NZ_CATQFV010000052.1, from coordinate 51,828 downwards.
GTAGTCTTCACGCCGTCTTTGGCGGCATTTTCCTTCAGGAAGGCTTCGCCTTTTTCTTTGTTGGCCTTCGCATCCGCCTTGTGTTTTTCTACGGCTTTAGCCTGCTGCTCCTGCAGGAATTTCATCATCACTTCCTGAGCCTGCTCTTCGGTCATTTTGATTTCTTTGCCGTCATACATTGCCTGCATGGCTTCGGTAAAGACTTTCAAATCGATTTCCGCACCCTGCTCCTTCATCTGTTTCAGGGAGCGTCCGATGTCCACACCCATAGCATAGCTTGCCTGCTGCATGGTGTTGCCGATTGAAGAAGTATCGCCCTGCGCGGCAGAAGCTGCGGCAGGCTCGGATGCGGATGATGCGGGTACGTTTTCTTTTTTGCCGCAGGCAGAAAGTGCCAAAGTGGCGGCAAGGGTTAATGCGCTGATTTTGAAAATTTTGTTCATAATAGCTCTTCGCTGTTAATAAGGTCGGAAAAATGGGATTATAGCCGAGTTTGAATGTTTCAACACACAGGATGACACATAAAGCGTCAATCTGTGTGTTGCCCTGTTTTGGAAGGAATTGAACCTTCCCAAATAAGGTCTGATTCTACCGCCCCGAAGGACAGATGTCCAAGTGGCGGGGTTCAACCGATCAGGAAATTTTAATCAAATAGAATCAAGCCTGTTTAAATTTTGTAAATGCGGCATTTCAGACGGCATTTCATGCCTTGCCCTCCATACTGTGATGTTCGATGGCAAAACCGCTTCGGCGGTAGGCGGCAAAGCGTTCGCGCGCGTCGGCGAGATCTTCCAGGCTGTTACCGACGATTTCCAAAACGCGCGCGGGCAAGACCGGAGCGGTGTTCCAAAAACTGTCGGATAGGTTCAAAACGGCCATGCTTTCGGGAATTCGGGGCAGATTGCCGCCGCAGGCAAGCAGGACGGATGTTTCAGACGGCATGGCTTCTTCCGTTTCCCAAATTTCGTGCGGAATGAAACTCTCGGCCTCGTATTGCCAAAGCATTTTGTCCAATTCCTGAAGCCGCCCGAACGAATCGGACCACACCAGTATCCTGCCGCCGTCCCGAATCGCACGGGCAATCAGGCGGCAGGTGAAAATCGGAACTTGGGCAACATGCGTGTAAAAGGTGGCTTTCGGCATATCGTTTGAACATTTGACAGGATGATGCCGTCTGAAAGGCTTCAGACGGCATTGGGGCAAAATTAAAGATTCCGCAGATAGTTCAGCAGCAAGGGAACGGGGCGGCCGGTCGCGCCTTTTTCCGCACCGGATTTCCACGCCGTACCCGCGATGTCGAGATGCGCCCACGGGTAGTCTTCGGTAAAGTAAGACAGGAATGTTGCGGCGGTAATCGTGCCTGCACCCGGCGTGCCGATGTTGGGGATGTCGGCGAAGTTGGATTTGAGCTGGTCTTTGTAGGTCTCGAAAAGCGGCAGTTGCCATACTTTGTCGTCCACGTTGTAGGAAGCGGCAAGCAGGCTGTCGATCAAATCCTGATTGTTGCCCATCACGCCGCTGACATCGTGCCCCAAAGCGACAATACACGCCCCCGTTAAAGTCGCCACATCAATCACGGCTTTGGGTTTGAACTGTTCGGCGTAAGTGAGCGCGTCGCACAAAATCAGACGGCCTTCAGCATCGGTGTTCAACACTTCGATGGTCAGCCCTTTCATACTTTTCACAACGTCGCCCGGTTTGTTGGCCGCGCCGGAAGGCATATTTTCACAAGTGGCGACGATGGCGATGAGGTTAATCGGCAGTTGCAGTTTGACGGCGGCGCAGAAGGTGCTGATGACGGTTGCCGCGCCGCACATGTCAAACTTCATTTCATCCATGTTCAGGCCGGGCTTAAGGGAGATGCCGCCGGTGTCGAAGGTAATGCCTTTGCCGACTAGGACGACGGGGGCGGCTTCTTTGTCGGCTGCACCGAAGTAACTCAATTCAATCAGATAGGGGTCTTCCACGCTGCCTTTGGCGACCGACCAGAACGAACCCATGTTTTCTTTGATGTAGTCTTTTTCGATGATTTTGGCGTGTGCGCCCAGTTTTTCGGCTTCGGCTTTGGCGGTACGCGCGAGGAATTCAGGCGTACATTCGTTGGGCGCGGCATTGCCCAAGTCGCGGCAGAGGCTTTGTCCGTAAACTTGCGCTTCGGCAACGCGCAGGGCTTCTTTGACGGCGGCTTCGTATGCGGTGTGAAACACGGCTTGTGCGAATTTGGCAGGCTTGGCTTCTTTTTTGTAGCGGTCGAAACGATAGGCAGCATTGCCGAACGCAATCGCAAACGCTTCGGCTACGGCGGCGGCTTGAGCTTCATCGAAGGCATGGATGTCCGCATTGACCGTTTCCTGATTTTGCGCCCATTTCGCGGCTTCGGCTGCGGCTTTGTTCAATGCGGCGCGGTCGGTGCTTTTCAGACGGCATACGGCAACAGCCTGCAAACCGTTATCCGTCGGGATTTTGGTGTCGACAAAAGTTTGACCTTCTTCAAGCGAAGACAAAAGGGCAAGGGCGGTCGGGTGGTTTAATTGCGCCTCTTCGGCGCAGACAAACAGCAGCGCACCTGCCTGCCGTTCCTGCAAGATTTCGGTTTTTGTGCTAAATTCCACGTTTATTCTCCTGATTGAGACGGTTTATCGGGAAATTCAGACGGCATCCGCTCAAATGCCGTCTGAAAAGACGGTCTGATTGTACTCCATTTGAAAGCCTGTCCGAAACCTTACCGATACCACCGCCTGTTGCCAGCCGAAGCCGGAACCCATGATTTACCAAAGAAACCTGATTAAAGAACTTTCCTTTACCGCCGTCGGCATTTTCGTCGTCCTCTTGGCGGTATTGGTGTCGACGCAGGCCATCAACCTGCTCGGCCGTGCCGCCGACGGGCGCGTCGCCATCGATGCCGTGTTGGCATTGGTCGGCTTCTGGGTCATCGGTATGACGCCGCTGTTGCTGGTTTTGACTGCGTTCATCAGCACGCTGACCGTGTTGACCCGCTACTGGCGCGACAGCGAGATGTCGGTTTGGCTTTCCTGCGGATTGGCATTGAAACAATGGATACGCCCGGTCATGCAGTTTGCCGTGCCGTTTGCCATTTTGATTGCCGTCATGCAGCTTTGGGTGATGCCGTGGGCGGAACTGCGCAGCCGCGAATACGCCGAAATCCTGAAGCAGAAGCAGGAATTGTCTTTAGTGGAGGCAGGCGAGTTCAACAGTTTGGGCAAACGCAACGGCAGGGTTTACTTCGTCGAAACCTTCGACACCGAATCCGGCATCATGAAAAACCTGTTCCTGCGCGAACAGGACAAAAACGGCAACGACAACATTATCTTCGCCAAAGAAGGCAATTTCTCGCTGAACGACAACAAACGCACGCTTGAATTACGCGACGGCTACCGTTACAGTGGCACGCCCGGCAAAGCCGACTACAACCGCGTTTCTTTCCGGCACCTCAGCCTGATCATCAGCACCACGCCCAAACTCATCGACCCCGTTTCCCACCGCCGTACCATTCCGACCGCCCAACTGATTGGCAGCAGCAATCCGCAACATCAGGCGGAATTGATGTGGCGCATCTCGCTGACCGTCAGCGTTTTGCTGCTGTGCCTGCTCGCCGTGCCGCTTTCCTATTTCAACCCGCGCGGCGGACACACCTACAATATCTTGATTGCCATCGGTTTGTTTCTAATTTACCAAAACGGGCTGACCCTGCTTTTTGAAGCCGTTGAAAATGGAAAAATCCATTTCTGGCTCGGACTTCTGCCTATGCACATCATTATGTCCGCCACCGCCGTCATCCTGTTGCGCGTCCGCAGTATGCCCGCGCAGCCATTTTGGCGGGCGGTTGCCGAAAGCCTGACACCGAAAGGCAGAAAATGAACCTGATTTCACGCTACATCATCCGCCAAATGACGGCGATGACCGTTTACACCCTCCTCGCCTTCCTCGCTTTGTACAGCTTTTTTGAAATCCTGTACGAAACCGGCAACCTCGGCAAAGGCAGTTACGGCATATGGGAAATGCTGGGCTACACCGCCCTCAAAATGCCCGCCCGCGCCTACGAACTGATGCCCCTCGCCACCCTGATAGGCGGACTGCTTTCCCTCGGCAGGCTGGCTGCCGACAGCGAACTGACCGTCATCAAGGCAGGCGGCGTAAGCACCAGGAAACTATTATCGGTCCTGTCGCAGTTCGGGCTGATTTTCGCCCTCGCCACCGCCGCGCTCGGCGAATGGATTGCACCCGCGCTGAACCAAAAAGCCGAAAACATCAAAGCCGCCGCTATCAACGGCAAAATCAGTACCGGCAATACCGGCCTTTGGCTCAAAGAACAAAACAGCATCATCAACATACGCGAAATGCTGCCCGACCATACCCTGCTGGGCATCAAAATTTGGGAGCGCAACGATAAAAACGAACTGGTGCAGGCAACGGAAGCCGAGTCCGCCGTTTTAAACGACGACGGAAGCTGGCAGTTAAAAAACATCCGCCGCAGCACGCTTGGCGAAGAAAAAGTCGAAACCTCAACCGCCGCCGAAGAAAACCTGCCGATTTCCGTCAAGCGCAACCTCATGGAAGTGTTGCTCGTCAAACCCGATCAAATGTCCGTCGGCGAACTGACCGCCTACATCAGCCACCTCGAAAACAACAGGCAAAACACCCAAATCTACGCCATCGCCTGGTGGCGCAAATTGGTTTACCCCGTCGCAGCCTGGGTGATGGCACTCGTCGCCTTCGCCTTCACCCCGCAAACCACCCGCCACGGCAATATGGGTTTGAAGCTCTTCGGCGGCATCTGCCTCGGCTTGCTGTTCCACTTCGCCGGCAGGCTCTTCGGGTTTACCGCCCGGCTCTACGGCATCCCACCCTTCCTCGCCGGTGCACTGCCTACCATAGCCTTCGCCCTGCTCGCTGTTTGGCTGATACGCAAACAGGAAAAACGTTGAACAAATGCCGTCTGAACCTCTCTTCAGACGGCATTTGTTTTCATTGACACATTCCCGCAGACAGATAGCCGTTCCCTATTACATTGCCTGTCATAACAGTTCCATTTTTGTTAAAACTAGTCTATGATAGCGGTGCAAATATTGTTTACAATATTTAACGGAAATCATTTGCAACCCGACAAAAGAAAAACAGAAAAAGGAACAAAGAGATGTTAGAAGCCTATCGTAAAGCCGCCGCCGAGCGCGCCGCCCTTGGTATTCCCGCCCTTCCTCTGACTGCTCAGCAAACCGCCGATTTGGTTGAGCTGCTGAAAAACCCGCCCGCAGGCGAAGGGGAGTTCTTGGTCGAACTGCTTGCCCACCGTGTTCCGCCCGGTGTGGACGATGCCGCAAAAGTCAAAGCCTCATTCCTGGCTGCCGTTGCCGAAGGCAGCGCGTCCAGCCCGCTGGTTTCCCCCGAATATGCGACCGAACTCTTAGGTACGATGCTTGGCGGTTACAATATTCACGCCTTAATCGAACTCTTGGACGAGGACAAACTCGCGCCAATCGCTGCCAAAGGCTTGAAACATACGCTTCTGATGTTCGATTCTTTCCACGACGTTCAGGAAAAAGCCGAAAAAGGCAACAAATACGCGCAAGAAGTTTTGCAATCTTGGGCGGATGCCGAATGGTTTACCTCACGCGCCAAAGTTCCCGAAAAAATCACCGTTACCGTCTTCAAAGTTGACGGCGAAACCAATACAGACGACCTCTCTCCCGCGCCCGACGCATGGAGCCGTCCTGATATCCCTCTGCACGCGCTGGCTATGTTGAAAAACCCGCGCGACGGCATTAATCCTGACAAGCCTGGCGAAGTCGGTCCGATTAAATTGTTGGAAGAACTCAAAGCCAAAGGCCATCCGGTTGCTTACGTCGGCGACGTGGTCGGTACCGGTTCTTCACGCAAATCCGCGACCAACTCCGTCATTTGGCATACAGGCGAAGATATTCCGTTCGTACCGAACAAACGCTTCGGCGGCGTATGCCTGGGTGGCAAAATTGCGCCGATTTTCTTCAATACTCAAGAAGACTCCGGCGCGTTACCGATTGAAGTCGATGTTTCCGCGCTGAAAATGGGCGATATCGTCGATATTCTGCCTTATGAAGGCAAAATCGTGAAAAACGGCGAAACCGTTGCCGAGTTCAGCCTGAAATCGCAAGTATTGCTGGACGAAGTGCAAGCCGGTGGCCGTATCAACCTGATTATCGGTCGCGGTCTGACCGCCAAAGCGCGCGAAGCCCTGAAACTGCCTGCTTCTACCGAATTCCGTCTGCCTCAAGCGCCTGCTGAAAGCAAAGCCGGTTTCACCTTGGCCCAAAAAATGGTTGGTCGCGCCTGCGGTTTGCCGGAAGGCAAAGGCGTGCGTCCGGGTACTTACTGCGAACCACGCATGACTACTGTCGGCTCGCAAGACACTACCGGCCCGATGACCCGCGACGAGTTGAAAGACTTGGCTTGCTTGGGCTTCTCTGCCGATATGGTGATGCAGTCTTTCTGCCACACCGCCGCCTATCCGAAACCTGTCGATGTAAAAACCCATAAAGAACTGCCCGCCTTTATTTCTACCCGTGGCGGCGTGGCTCTGCGTCCGGGCGACGGCGTGATCCACTCATGGCTCAACCGCCTGCTGCTGCCTGATACAGTGGGTACCGGCGGCGACAGCCACACCCGTTTCCCTATCGGTATTTCCTTCCCCGCAGGCTCCGGCTTGGTTGCTTTCGCAGCAGCCACAGGCGTGATGCCGCTCGATATGCCTGAGTCTGTATTGGTACGCTTTAGCGGCAAGTTGCAACCGGGCGTAACCCTGCGCGATTTGGTGAACGCCATTCCGCTGTACGCGATTAAACAAGGTCTGCTGACTGTTGCCAAAGCCGGTAAGAAAAACATCTTCTCCGGCCGCATCCTCGAAATCGAAGGCCTGCCTGATTTGAAAGTGGAACAAGCCTTTGAGTTGACCGACGCATCCGCCGAACGCTCCGCCGCCGGCTGTACCGTGAAGCTCAACAAAGAGCCGATTATCGAGTACATGAAATCCAATGTCGTATTGATGAAAAACATGATTGCCAACGGCTATCAAGATCCGCGCACTTTGGAACGCCGCATCAAAGCCATGGAAAAATGGCTGGCAAATCCCGAGTTGCTCGAAGCGGATAAAGATGCAGAATACGCCGCCGTGATTGAAATCAACATGGACGACATTAAAGAGCCGATTATCGCCTGCCCGAACGACCCGGACGACGTATGCTTCATGTCTGAACGTTCCGGCACCAAAATCGACGAAGTGTTCATCGGTTCGTGCATGACCAACATCGGCCACTTCCGCGCCGCTTCCAAACTCTTGGAAGGCAAGAGCGATATTCCCGTCCGCTTGTGGGTAGCACCGCCGACCAAAATGGACGCGAAAGAGTTGTCCGACGAAGGCCACTACGGCGTACTCGGACGTGCCGGCGCGCGTATGGAAATGCCGGGTTGCTCCTTATGTATGGGTAATCAGGCGCAAGTACGCGAAGGTGCGACCGTTATGTCCACCTCCACCCGCAACTTCCCGAACCGCTTGGGCAAAAACACCTTTGTTTACCTCGGTTCGGCGGAATTGGCGGCAATCTGCTCCAAACTGGGTAAAATCCCGACCGTTGAAGAATATCAAGCCAATATCGGCATCATCAACGAACAGGGCGATAAAATCTACCGCTATATGAACTTCAACGAAATCGACAGCTACAACGAAGTAGCCGAGACCGTGAATGTTTGATCCCTGTCATCCGTATGAAGTAAGGGATTGACCGCAATGCCGTCTGAACAACCTTCAGACGGCATTGCAACATTCCGCTAACCCTTCTTTCCGCAAACGCTGCAAATACGGCGTTCACTCCCCCACATAAAGGAAACGACAGTGAACCTGAAAAACCGCCATTTTCTGAAACTTTTAGACTTCACGCCGGAAGAAATCACCGCCTACCTCGACCTTGCCGCCGAATTGAAAGCCGCCAAAAAAGCAGGGTGCGAAGTGCAGCGGATGAAAGGGAAAAACATCGCCCTGATTTTTGAAAAAACCTCTACTCGGACACGCTGCGCGTTTGAAGTCGCCGCACGCGACCAAGGCGCAGGCGCAACCTATCTGGAACCGTCCGCCAGCCAAATCGGGCACAAAGAAAGCATCAAAGACACGGCGCGCGTCTTGGGCAGGATGTACGATGCCATCGAATATCGCGGCTTCGGTCAGGAAGTTGTTGAAGAATTGGCGAAATATGCAGGCGTACCCGTATTCAACGGGCTGACCAACGAGTTCCACCCCACTCAAATGCTCGCCGACGCGCTGACCATGCGCGAACACAGCGGCAAACCTTTGAACCAAACCGCGTTTGCCTATGTCGGCGACGCGCGTTACAACATGGGCAATTCCCTGCTGATTTTGGGTGCGAAACTCGGCATGGACGTGCGTATCGGCGCACCGCAAAGCCTGTGGCCGTCTGAAGGCATTATTGCCGCCGCACACGCCGCCGCCAAAGAAACCGGCGCAAAAATTACCCTGACCGAAAACCCGCAAGAGGCCGTCAAAGGTGTCGGTTTCATTCATACCGACGTATGGGTCAGCATGGGCGAGCCAAAAGAGGTCTGGCAGGAGCGCATTGATTTATTGAAAGATTACCGCGTTACGCCCGAGCTGATGACGGCATCGGGCAATCCGCAGGTCAAATTCATGCACTGCCTGCCCGCCTTCCACAACCGAGAAACCAGAGTCGGCGAATGGATTTACGAAACCTTCGGGCTGAACGGTGTGGAAGTTACAGAAGAAGTATTCGAAAGCCCCACCAGCATCGTGTTCGATCAGGCGGAAAACCGTATGCACACGATTAAAGCGGTAATGGTCGCGGCTCTGGGCGACTGACAGAACTGTGCCTGTTTAAATTCATCCGCAACACAGATGCCGTCTGAACACGATGTTCAGACGGCATCCATATAACAAACTGCCTACACGATGTGTAGGCAGTTCCGTTTGAAAACAATCAGTTTTTGTCTTGATCAACCAATTTGTTAGCAGTAATCCAAGGCATCATGGCACGCAGTTGTGCGCCAACTTTTTCAACTTGGTGGTCGGCATTCAGACGGCGGCGGGCAGTCATAGACGCGTAGTTGACATTACCCTCTTGGATAAACATTTTCGCGTATTCGCCGGTTTGAATGCGTTTCAGGGCATTGCGCATGGCTTCTTTGCTGGAAGCATTGACCACTTCAGGACCGGTAACGTATTCGCCGTACTCCGCATTGTTGGAAATGGAGTAGTTCATGTTGGCAATACCGCCTTCGAAAATCAAATCAACGATGAGCTTCATTTCGTGCAGACATTCGAAGTAAGCCATTTCAGGCGCGTAACCGGCTTCGGTCAGGGTTTCAAAACCTGCTTTGATCAACTCGACCACGCCGCCGCACAATACGGCTTGTTCGCCGAACAGATCGGTTTCGGTTTCTTCGCGGAAAGTGGTTTCAATCACACCGCCTTTGGTGCCGCCGTTGGCAGCCGCATAAGACAGGGCAATATCTTTGGCTTTGCCGGAATTGTCTTGGTAAACGGCAATCAGAGAAGGCACACCGCCGCCGCGTTTATATTCACTGCGTACGGTATGGCCCGGACCTTTGGGGGCAACCATAATCACGTCCAAGTCGGCACGCGGAACGATTTGGTTGTAGTGCACGTTGAAGCCGTGTGCAAATGCCAGCGTTGCGCCTTCTTTCAGATTGGCTGCAACTTCTGCGTGATAGACGGCAGGCATGGTTTCGTCAGGCAGCAGCAACATAACCACATCGGCTTCTTTAGTCGCATCCGCAACGGTTCTGACGACATGACCGGCTGCTTCGGCTTTTTTCCAAGAAGAACCTTGGCGCAGACCGATCACCACGTTGACACCCGAATCTTTCAGGTTGGCGGCATGGGCATGACCTTGCGAACCGTAACCGATGATGGCAACGGTTTTGCCTTTAATCAGAGACAGGTCGGCATCTTTATCGTAATAAACTTGCATTTGATTTCCTTTAAGGTAAATGGTTGTCGAAGCCTTAAAATGTTGAGCGGCTTCGGACGGGTTAAACAGAGTGTGCCGCTTAAGCGGCAACTTCATTCATCAATACGATTTCCAATGCTTCGGTTTTACCGTCGACGGACTGGACGAAGGCTTGGAAATGCGCGCTGGCGTTATGTTCGTCAATAGCTGCTTGGGATTTCCAATTTTCCACGAAAACGAAACGGTTCGGTTTGCCGATTTCCTGATGGAGATCGTAGCTGATGTTGCCCTCTTCTGCACGGCTGGCTTTGACCAGTTCTTTAAACTGTGCTGCCAGTGTTTCCGTGTATTCCGGTTTGACGGTAACCAGTGCGACAATTTTAATGTTCGACATAAATCTCTCCTGCCGTTCGTTTTTCAGACGGCATTCAAATACCATGCCGTCTGAAAGGTTACGGCGTTAAATTTTCAAAATACGCTCACCGCGACCGATGCCGGCCGCGCCTGTACGTACGGTTTCCAAAATTTGGGCGCATCCGACCGTTTCCAAAAAGGAATCCAGCTTGTCTGTCGAGCCGGTAATTTCAATCGTATAGCTGCGGTCGGTTACGTCGATGATGCTGCCCCGGTAGATTTCGGTCAAGCGTAAAAATTCGTCGCGGTCTTTGCCGGCGGCACGGACTTTTACCAACATCAGTTCGCGTTCGACAAAACGGCTTTCGTTCAAATCGACCACTTTAATCACTTCAATCAATTTATTGAGTTGCTTGGTGATTTGTTCGATGACTTGCTCGTCGCCGTGGGTAACGATGGTCATACGGGACAGGGTTTTGTCTTCGGTCGGCGCAACCGCCAAAGAATCGATATTGTAATCGCGTGCAGAGAACAAACCGACCACGCGGCTCATCGCACCTGATTCGTTTTCAATCAGAACAGATAAGATATGTCGCATTTGCCTCTCCTTACGCCTTTCCGTCCGCACGCATATGCGGCGGAAGTACCATTTCGTCCAAACCTTTGCCGTTGCCGACCATGGGCATCACATTCTGTTTCTGGTCGGTCAGGAAGTCGATAAATACCAGCCTGTCTTTTTGGTTCAATGCTTCCAACAACGCACCTTCCACATCAGACTTCTTGTCCACGCGGATACCGATATGACCGTATGCCTCGGCAAGTTTGACGAAATCGGGCAAAGAATCGAAATAGGTTTCCGACTCTCGGCCGCCGTAATATATTTCCTGCCACTGGCGTACCATACCGAGATAACCGTTGTTCAGCGTAATGACGTTAACCGGAATCCGATATTGGAAACAGGTGGACAACTCTTGGATGTTCATCTGGATCGAGCCGTCGCCGGTAATACAGAATACGTCTTGATCCGGGGCGGCAAGTTTTGCACCAATCGCATAAGGCAGACCCACGCCCATCGTACCCAAACCGCCGGAATTGAGCCATTGGCGCGGACGTTCGAAGGGATAATATTGAGCCGCAAACATTTGATGCTGCCCTACATCCGATGTGATGATTGCCGAATTGCCGGTAATCTCGGCAAGTTTCTGAATCACATATTGGGGCTTGATAATTTCGCTGCCGTTGTCAAACCACAAGCAATCGCGGGAACGCCATTCCTCTATGGTTTTCCACCATTTGCCCAAAGCATCTTCAGACGGCATGGACTCTTGCTTTTGCCACAGTTCAACCATCTCGGACAAAACGTTTTTCACGTCGCCGACAATCGGAATGTCCACCTTCACGCGTTTGGCGATGCTGGAAGGATCGACATCGATATGGATAACCTTCTTCGCCTTCTCGAAAAATTTGGACGGTACGGAAACCACACGGTCGTCAAAACGCGCACCTACGGCAAGAACGACATCCGCATTCTGCATGGCAAGGTTTGCCTCGTAAGTACCGTGCATACCGAGCATACCGAGGAATTGGCGGTCGCTGGAAGGATAAGCACCCAAGCCCATCAGCGTACCCGTGCACGGAGCACCCGTCATTCGGACAAATCGGGTCAGCTCTTCAGAAGCATTACCCAACACCACGCCGCCGCCAAAATAGACGACTGGACGTTTGGCAGATGCCAACATCTGCACGGCCTTTTTAATCTGACCGATATGCCCTTGAACAACTGGTTGGTAAGAGCGGATAAAGATATCTTCCTGCGGATAGCTGAATTTCGCCATCGCCTGAGTTACATCTTTGGGAACATCAACCACAACCGGACCGGGACGGCCGCTGGCGGCAATTTGGAATGCTTTCTTGATGGTCTCGGAAAGCTCGTTGACATCGGTTACCAAAAAATTATGTTTGACGCACGGACGGGTAATACCGACCGTATCCACCTCTTGAAACGCATCCGTACCGATAAGCGAATTGCCGACTTGTCCGCTGATGACCACCATCGGAATCGAATCCGTATAGGCAGTAGCAATACCGGTCAGTGCATTGGTAACGCCCGGGCCGGATGTAACCAATGCCACACCCACCTTACCGCTGACGCGCGCATATGCATCTGCCGCGTGTACTGCCGCCTGCTCATGTCGGGTAAGAATGTGTTTGAATTTATTGAGTTGGAACAGTGCATCGTAGATTTCGATAACCGCACCGCCGGGATAACCGAAAACGTACTCGACGCCTTCGGCTTTGAGACTCTGCACTATGATTTGTGCGCCTGATAACTGCATAACGACCTCTTTTATACGGTTTCAAACCAATAGGGACAAACCGCTTTGCCACAGCACCTGTAATGCAATTCCACCAAGCAGCGATTTAGGGTACGCGCATTGGAAGAACACAGCAACAGACGGATTATCCAATCAATTGGAAAGAAACACAGAGTTTGTGAAAAAGAGTAGAAACGATAACGCAAACCGACAGTTCAATCAAGAAAAATCTTTCATCTTTTAATATTTTTTGAAGATGGAGAGATTATTGATTGATTTTAAAAGAATAAAATCAGGAGTACCTTTTTTTGAAAGATGGGAATTGTTGACAGTTTGTGCAGGAGGGGCAGATGTGAAAAATCCTTCTTCGGTATCAAGAATTTTAAAATTTACAGGGTTTCATCCCAATAAAGACTCGGGATATTGATTGAACTTGATTTTATTTTTGATATATCAAAAATATTCCCAACCATACTTCCTGAAAATGGCTCATTGCACCGGACTGTATTGGGCGGCATTGACAGAACCAAGAGGGCTAACAACGACTTAATATATTGATTGTATTTAGTCTTATTAAACAGCAATAGACAAAAAAATAACCGCTAAAAAAGCGGTTGTGGTGCCCAGGGTCGGACTCGAACCGACACACCTTGCGGCGGGGGATTTTGAGTCCCCTGCGTCTACCAATTTCGCCACCTGGGCTGGTGAAGAAGTCGCCATTATAATGGCTTTTGAGATTCTGTAAACTTTTTTTTTGAAATTATTTTATCTGTTTTTATTTTGTTTCTGATTTTAAATAGAATTTTTATTATTTTAATTTTACTGTGCTTTCCGCTCAAAAGCATTCTGTATGATTCGGCAATTCCTGCCGTACGGACAATGTAAAAAATACTACATTAAATCTGCCAAACGCGTTAAGATGGAAATATTCAAATTCCGTACGAATCAGGTTTTTCTATTTATTCTTGGGAGATTGTCATGTTTTCTGTACCGCGTTCCTTTTTGCTGGGCGTTTTCGCACTTGCCTCGCTTGCCGCCTGCAAACCTCAAGACAACAGTGCGGCGCAAGCCGCTTCTTCAAGTGCATCCGCGCCGGCTGCGGAAAATGCGGCAAAACCGCAAACACGCGGTACGGATATGCGTAAGGAAGACATCGGCGGCGATTTCACGCTGACCGACGGCGAAGGCAAGCCTTTCAGCCTGAGCGATTTGAAAGGCAAGATCGTGATTCTGTCTTTCGGTTATACGCACTGTCCCGATGTCTGCCCCACCGAGCTGCTGACTTATAGCGACACGTTGAAGCAGTTGGGCGATCGGGCTAAAGATGTGAAAGTGGTGTTCGTCAGCATCGACCCCGAGCGCGATACGCCCGAAATCATCGGTAAATATGCCAAGCAGTTCAATCCGGACTTTATCGGTCTGACGGCAACGGGCGGTCAAAGCCTGCCGGTCATCAAGCAGCAATACCGCGTAGTTTCTGCCAAAGTCAATCAAAAAGAAGACGGCGAAAACTATTTGGTCGACCACTCTTCCGGTGCGTATCTCATCGACAAAAACGGTGAGGTTGCCATTTTCTCGCCTTACGGAAGCGAGCCGGAAACGATTGCCGCCGATGTAAGGACCCTGCTCTGATAAAACCGTATGCCGTCTGAACCGCCGATGCCTGTTCAGACGGCATTATTGTTTCAACTGACAAAGGACATCCACACCATGCAGGATAATGCTTTGACCATCGCCTTATCCAAAGGGCGCATTTTTGAGGAGACGCTGCCGCTGCTTGCCGCTGCCGACATTGTTCCGACTGAAGAGCCCGAAAAATCGCGCAAGCTGATTATCGGGACGAACCATGAAAACATCCGCCTTGTCATTGTCCGCGCAACCGATGTGCCGACTTATGTCCGCTACGGCGCAGCGGACTTCGGCATTGCGGGCAAAGACGTGCTGATCGAACACGGCGGCTCCGGGCTTTACCGGCCTTTGGATTTGGAGATTGCCAAGTGCCGCATGATGGTTGCTGTGCGTAAAGGGTTTGATTACGAAGCCGCTTCGCAACCCGGATGCCGTCTGAAGATTGCCACGAAGTATCCTGAAATCACGGCATCTCATTTTGCCGGCAAGGGTGTCCATGTGGACATTATCAAACTGTACGGCTCGATGGAACTTGCGCCGCTGGTCGGCTTGAGCGATGCGATTGTGGACTTGGTTTCGACGGGCAACACCTTGAAGGCAAACGGCTTGGAAGCAGTCGAACACATCGTCGACATTTCCAGCTACCTGGTAGTCAACAAGGCTGCTTTAAAAACGAAATACGCGCTGCTGGAGCCGATTATTCAGGCGTTCAGCGGCGCAGTGAAGGCGAAGTGAGCATTCATTTGAATAAAGATGCGTTTTCAGACGACCCTATCCGTTCCCGCCGACAGGTCGTCTGAAAATATCACCGGCAGTAAACTGTATAGGAGAAGTTAAAATGGTTGCAAAAATAAAAAAATTCTCAGATTCAACCCTTTCCGTTTTGAATAACGGCGAGCGTCGATTTTATGTCTATTGTCTGACCGACCTGAAAAAAGACAAAATCCTCTACATCGGAAAAGGCTGCGGTAATCGTATCTTCGAGCATGAATGGGTTGCTAGTCGTTCACAAGATCCAGTCTCCGGCGAGATTATCGATCGGAAACTCAAAGCCATCTCCAAATGCAAGAAACTCGGTCGCTATATCATCAGCTATCATCTGACTGAAGTCGAAGCGCTCGCCGCCGAATCTGCCTTAATTCATTTTGTTAAATCTGTCTTGGGTAAAAAACTCAAAAATAAAATTACCGGGCATGGTCCGGGTGGTATTAGCGTAGAAGAGCTAGATCGCCGCTTTGGATTCTCTTCTCTCCCACTTAACGAGATTAACCCCGACGGGCTGATTCTCGCCGTCAAAATCCATGATGCTTTCGATTTAGATACTGACGAAGAATTAGACTACCATTTTAACAACCGAGACGATGCAAACCTTAAATCGCGTACCTTAGGCAACTGGTGGCTCAATAAAGATGCCGCCTCCAAAGTGAAATACGTTATCGGCGTTCACACCGGTCTGCAAAACGCTGTTGTTAGCGCATACGAAGTGGACGGTTTTGAAACAATGATTGGTGAAAGCAAAAACGGCAGACCACAAACCCGTTACCGCTTCCATACCATCTCGCACAGCGAAGAGGTATTAGCCAAACTCGGCCTGCAACAAAAATGCCTACCCGAATTGAAGTTTGCCAGCAGGGGAGAAAAGGCTTACATCAGACCCAAAACAGAGGCAGAAACTGAACAAGAGAATATTCAGACGACCCCAGTCCAAAAATAAAAAAGGAGAACAAATCATGAAAAAACTCAACACCCAATCACCCGATTTCCAAACCGGACTCAAAGCCCTGCTGGCTTTTGAAACCGCGCAAAACCCCGAAACCGAACGCATCGTCGCCGACATTTGCGCCGACGTGCAAAAGCGCGGCGATGCGGCTCTGATTGAATACACCAACAAATTCGATCAGACAAACGCTAAAAGCATCGATGATTTAATACTCACGCAAGCCGATTTGAACGCGGCGTTCGAGCGCATTCCGAACGACATTCAGACGGCATTGCAGACCGCCGCCCGCCGTGTCGAAAGCTACCACCAACGCCAAAAAATGGAATCGTGGAGCTACACCGATGAAGACGGCACGCTGTTGGGACAACAAATCACACCGCTTGACCGCGTCGGCATTTACGTCCCCGGCGGCAAGGCGGCGTATCCGAGTTCCGTCATCATGAACGCCATGCCCGCCCACGTCGCAGGCGTGAAAGAAATCATCATGGTCGTCCCCACGCCCAAAGGCGAACGCAACGACATCGTGCTTGCCGCCGCCTTCGTCGCGGGCGTCACCAAAGTCTTCACCGTCGGCGGCGCGCAGGCGGTTGCCGCCCTCGCCTACGGCACCGAGTCCGTACCGCAGGTCGATAAAATCACCGGCCCGGGCAACGCCTTCGTCGCCGCCGCCAAACGCCGCGTGTTCGGCGTGGTCGGCATCGACATGGTGGCGGGGCCGTCTGAAATCCTGGTCATCGCCGACGGCACGACACCTGCCGATTGGGTGGCGATGGATTTGTTCAGCCAGGCCGAACACGACGAAATTGCCCAAGCCATCTTAATCGGCACGTCGCAAGCGTATCTCGACGAAATAGAAGCCGCCATGAACCGCCTGATTGAAACTATGCCGCGCCGCGACATCATCGAAGCCTCGCTCGGCAACAGGGGCGCGATGATACTCGCCAAAGACTTGGACGAAGCCTGCAAAATCGCCAACTACATTTCCCCCGAACACTTGGAATTGTCAGTCGAAAACCCGCAGGAATGGGCGAAAAAAATCCGCCACGCAGGCGCGATTTTCATGGGACGCTACACCGGCGAAAGCCTCGGCGACTACTGCGCCGGCCCAAACCATGTGCTGCCCACCAGCCGCACCGCCCGCTTTTCCTCGCCGCTGGGTACTTACGACTTCCAAAAACGCTCCAGCCTGATTCAGGTTTCGGAACAGGGCGCGCAAAAATTAGGCGAAACCGCCAGCGTGCTGGCACACGGCGAAAGCCTGACCGCCCACGCCCGCGCGGCAGAGTTCCGTATGAAATAATGCCGGAACGGCGTACAGGCATATTCCAACCATTAAGGAAACACGATGAAATCCGTCCGCCCCTTCATCCGCGACGACATCCTCGCCATGTCCGCATACAAAATCACCGATGTCCCGTCGGATTTTGCCAAACTCGATTCGATGGAAAGTCCCGTCCACCCTTTTGCCGGACATGAAACGCTGTTGCAGGAATGGCAGGCACGGCTTGCCGCCGCGCCCATCCATCTTTACCCCAATCCCTCCGGCAACGGTTTACAGGAAGCATTGCGTTCGGCGTTCGACATTCCCGAGTCCGCCGACATTGCGCTGGGCAACGGTTCGGACGAACTGATACAGTTCATCACGATGCTGACCGCCAAACCGGGCGCGGCAATGTTGGCAGCCGAACCCAGTTTCGTCATGTACCGCCACAACGCCGCGCTGTACGGCATGGATTATGTCGGCGTTCCACTGAACGGAGATTTCACCCTCAACCTGCCCGCCGTCATCGAAGCCATCAGGAAGCACTGCCCTGCCCTGACCTTTATCGCCTACCCCAACAACCCCACCGGCGTATGTTTCACGCGTGCCGAAATCGAAGCCGTCATCGAAGCTTCAGACGGCATCGTCGTCGTCGATGAAGCCTACGGCGCATTCAACGGCGACAGCTTCCTGCCGCAGGCGGGCAGCATTCCCAACCTGATAGTCTTACGCACCCTCAGCAAAATCGGTTTTGCCGGACTGCGTATCGGCTATGCGGCAGGCTGTCCCGAAGTCATCGGCGAACTGCAAAAAATCCTGCCGCCCTACAATATGAACCAACTGAGCCTGACCACCGCCAAACTCGCCCTGCAACACTACGGCATCATCTCTGCCAACATCGACAGCCTGAAAAACGAACGCGAACGGATGTTCGCCGAATTGGGCAAAATATGCCGTCTGAACGCCTTTCCAAGTCAGGCAAACTTCATTACCATACGCGTACCCGATGCCGATTTGTTGTTTGACACGTTCAAACAAAACCGCATCCTGGTCAAAAAACTGCACGGCGCACACCCGCTTTTGAAACACTGCCTGCGTATTACCGTAGGCAGCCCTGCACAAAACGATGCCGTTCTCAACATCATCCGCCAACTTTACTGCCAACCAACGGATTTCCTATGAATTTGACTAAAACACAACGCCACCTGAACAACTTCCTGACCCTCGCCCAAGAAGCAGGTTCGCTGTCCAAGCTCGCCAAACTCTGCGGCTACCGCACCCCCGTCTCACTTTACAAACTCAAACAACGCCTTGAAAAGCAGGCAGAAGACCCCGACGCGCGCGGCATCCGTCCCAGCCTGATGGCAAAACTCGAAAAACACACCGGCAAACCCAAAGGCTGGCTCGACAGAAAACACCGCGAACGCACTGTCCCCGAAACCGCCGCAGAAAGCACCGGAACTGCCGAAACCCAAATTGCCGAAACCGCATCCGCTGCCGGCTGCCGCAGCGTTACCGTCAACCGCCATACCTGCGAAACCCAAATTACCGTCTCCATCAACCTCGACGGCAGCGGCAAAAGCAGGCTGGATACCGGCGTACCCTTCCTCGAACACATGATCGACCAAATCGCCCGCCACGGCATGATCGACATCGACATCAGCTGCAAAGGCGACCTGCACATCGACGACCACCACACCGTCGAAGACATCGGCATCACACTCGGACAGGCACTCCGGCAGGCACTCGACGACAAAAAAGGCATCCGCCGTTACGGACATTCCTACATCCCGCTCGACGAAGCCCTCAGCCGCGTCGTCATCGACCTTTCCGGCCGCCCCGGACTCGTGTACAACATCGAATTTACCCGCGCCCTGATTGGAAAATTCGATGTCGATTTGTTTGAAGAATTTTTCCACGGCATCGTCAACCACAGTATGATGACCCTGCACATCGACAACCTCAGCGGCAAAAACGCCCACCATCAGGCGGAAACCGTATTCAAAGCCTTCGGGCGCGCCCTGCGTATGGCAGTCGAACACGACCCGCGCATGGCAGGGCAGACTCCGTCGACCAAAGGCACGCTGACCGCATAATATCCCCAAACAGGCCGTCTGAAGCGCAGGAAGCCTTCAGACGGCATTACAGCACCCCAACAAAGGAGAAACACTATGTCCGCAGAAACATACACAAAAATTGGCTGGATAGGCTTAGGGCAAATGGGCCTGCCTATGGTAACGCGCCTTTTGGACGGCGGCATCCGGGTCGGCATATACAACCGCTCGCCCGGGAAAACTGATTCCCTTGCCGCCAAAGGTGCAAAGGTCTATGGCAGCACCATCGAACTTGTCCGCGACTATCCCGTTATTTTCCTAATGGTCTCCGACTATGCCGCCGTGTGCGACATCCTGAACGGAGTCCGCGACGGATTGGCCGGCAAAATCATCGTCAACATGAGCACCATCTCCCCGACCGAAAACCTCGCCGTCAAAGCACTTGTCGAAGCCGCAGGCGGACAATTTGCCGAAGCACCCGTTTCCGGATCGGTCGGACCAGCCACCAACGGCACGCTGCTGATTCTGTTCGGCGGCAGCGAAGCCGTTTTAAACCCGCTGCAAAAAATATTTTCCCTCGTCGGCAAAAAAACCTTCCATTTCGGCGATGTCGGCAAAGGTTCGGGCGCGAAACTCGTCTTGAACTCGCTCTTGGGCATTTTCGGCGAAGCGTACAGCGAAGCCATGCTGATGGCTCGGCAGTTCGGCATCGATACCGACGCCATTATTGAGGCCATCGGCGGCTCGGCAATGGACTCGCCTATGTTTCAAACAAAAAAATCACTATGGGCAAACCGTGAGTTCCCCCCTGCCTTTGCACTCAAACACGCTTCCAAAGACCTTAACCTTGCTGTCAAAGAACTGGAACAGTCGTACAATACCCTGCCCGCCCTCGAAGCAACCGCTGCCAGCTACCGCAAAGCATTCGAAGCGGGTTACGGTGATCAGGACGTTTCCGGCATTTACCTGAAACTGGCAAAACACTGACTTCCCTTTCCAAACAA
Source organism: Neisseria benedictiae (assembly GCF_958267435.1). Taxonomy (NCBI): domain Bacteria; kingdom Pseudomonadati; phylum Pseudomonadota; class Betaproteobacteria; order Neisseriales; family Neisseriaceae; genus Neisseria; species Neisseria benedictiae. Next base: position 31,502 of record NZ_CATQFV010000052.1, on the reverse strand, counting down.
TATGCCGTCTGAAATATTTTCAGACGGCATTTTTATTGCCCAACGCTTGAAATTAGTCTTGATTATGACCATAATCCGCGCAAATTTAATCAATATCGAGACCAATTATGAACCAACTCGACCAACTTGGAACCCGTATCAACCTGATTTGCAATGTCTTCGACAAATGGATCGGGCAGCAGGATTTGAATTACAACCTCTTTGCCGTACTTTATACCCTGGCAACCGAAGGCAGCCGCACACAAAAGCATATCGGCGAAGAGTGGAGTCTGCCCAAACAGACCGTTTCAGGCGTATGCAAAACCCTTGCCGGACAAGGGTTGATCGAATGGCAGGAAGGCGAACAGGACCGGCGCGAACGGTTGCTGTCGCTGACCGAAAAAGGCAAAGCCCATGCCGCACCTTTAACAGAAAGTGCGCAAAAATTCAGCGACAAAGTATTTGCCACATTCGGCGACAAGCGCACAACCCGGCTGTTTGCCGATTTGGATGCACTGGCGGAAGTGATGGAAAGAACAATCTCGGAAAATAAAAAATAGGGGGACAAATATGTGGAAAATGTTGAAACACATAGCCAAAACCCACCGCAAGCGTCTGCTCGGCACGTTTTCCCTGGTCGGACTGGAAAACCTTTTGATGCTGGTGTATCCGGTGTTTGGCGGCTGGGCAATTAATGCCGTAATTGCGGGGAAGGCGTTGCTGTACGCTTTGGTTGTGCTTTTGATGTGGCTGGTCGGTGCGGCGCGGCGGATTGCCGATACGCGCACGTTTACGCGGATTTATACCGAAATCGCCGTGCCGGTCGTGTTGGAACAGCGGCAGCGGCAAGTCCCGCATTCGGCGGTAACTGCGCGGGTTGCCCTGTCGCGTGAGTTTGTCAGCTTTTTTGAAGAACACCTGCCGATTGCCGCAACATCCGTCGTATCCATATTCGGCGCGTGCATCATGCTGCTGGTGCTGGAATTTTGGGTCGGCATGTCGGCGGTGGGCATACTTGCGTTGTTTTTATGGCTTTTGCCACGTTTTGCCGCCATCAGCGAAAACCTGTATTTCCGCCTGAACAACAGCTTGGAACGCGACAACCACTTTATCCGAAAAGGCGACCGGCGGCAGCTCTACCGCCATTATGGTCTGGTTGCGCGCCTGCGTGTGCTGATTTCCAACCGCGAAGCCTTCGGCTATCTCTGCGTCGGCGCAGCGATGGGTATTTTATTCGGCTTTGCTTTTGTGATGATGACGCTTAAAGGCTACGGCAGCGCGGGGCATATTTATTCGGTCAGCACTTATCTGTGGATGTTTGCCATGAGTTTGGACGACGTGCCGCGATTGGTCGAACAATATTCCAATTTGAAAGACATCGGACAACGGATAGAGTGGTCGGAACGGAACATCAAAGCCGGAACTTGAAAAATGCCGTCTGAACACGCTTCAGACGGCATTTCCATCCGTTCGGCAAACTACATCACATCCGCCCGCCGGTTGACAAGTTTGGCAAACAACTTTTCAACAGAAGCTTCTGCCTGCAAACCAATGCGCTGGATCAGACTTTGCTTCTCCTGATATTTCACTTCGATAACCTGTTTGTTTTCAAACGCTTTCAACAACAAATCATCACTGGTCGAAATCTCGTCAATCAAGTTCAACGCCAACGCCTGCCGGCCGAACCAATGTTCGCCCGTCGCCACTTTCTCAATATCCAATTGGGGACGGTTCTCACTGACAAACTGCTTGAACAACTGATGCGTTTCCTCCAGTTCCTGCCGGAATTTCTGTTTGCCCTTTTCCGTATTTTCACCCATAAAGGTAACCGTACGCTTAAATTCGCCCGCCGTCATCACATCCACATCGATATCATGTTTTTTCAACAGGCGGTGGATATTCGGCACTTCCGCCACCACACCCACCGAACCGACAATCGCAAACGGAGCGGAAACAATTTTATCCGCCACACACGCCATCATATAACCGCCGCTCGCCGCGACCTTATCGACGGCGACGGTCAGCGGAATATTGCGTTCGCGCAAACGCCTAAGCTGCGAAGCCGCCAAACCGTAACCGTGAACCACGCCGCCCGGACTTTCCAATCTGAGCAGAACTTCATCTTCAGGCTTGGCAATCAAAAGCACCGCCGTAATCTCATGACGCAAGGATTCTACGGCGTGTGCATACAAATCACCGTCAAAATCCAACACAAAAAGGCGGGATTTTTGCGTTTCGGCAGATTTCTCCCCACCCTCCTTCAAACGCTTTTTCTCTGCTTTGGCTTCCGCCTTTTCCTTTTTCTTTTCTTCTTTTTCCTGATGTTTTGCCTCTTCCCCGCTTAAAAAGAATGCTTCAAACGATTGCCGCTGTTTTTTATAATTTTCCGAAAAATCTGTCAGTACGACACTACCGCTTTCCGACTGTTTCTTACTCTGTACGATAGCCAACACAATCAGCGCAATTGCGCCGAACACGGTAAGCAGTTCGAGCAGGAAAATACCGTAATTCAGTAAAATTTCTTTCCACATTGATTGGATTTCCTCTTGTTCAGGCATGAACATGTCAATATTGTCCATCCCCGTCCGACAGATAAAAAAATAACCGCTTGGAGCGGTATTGTTATTTTCAGCTTGGTGCCCGGAGCCGGAATCGAACCGGCACGGGATGTTTAGTCCCGACGGATTTTAAGTCCGTTGTGTCTACCTATTTCACCACCCGGGCATTTGTGAAAGGTGGAGGCGGGGGCACGGATTTTAACCGGCCTATATGAAGATTGCACTCCTCATAGCATAAACACTCTGCCACCCCGCCATGGTACGATAATGGAGGCGAGAGTCGGAATCGAACCGGCGTAGACGGATTTGCAATCCGCTGCATAACCACTTTGCTATCTCGCCTAAAACTGGCTTAATCTAAAAACTTGGAGCGGGAAACGAGTCTCGAACTCGCGACCTCAACCTTGGCAAGGTTGCGCTCTACCAACTGAGCTATTCCCGCGTTGATACGTTTGAAATAAAACTTGGAGCGGGAAACGAGTCTCGAACTCGCGACCTCAACCTTGGCAAGGTTGCGCTCTACCAACTGAGCTATTCCCGCGCGTTCAAACATATCGGTTTTTGGAGCGGGAAACGAGTCTCGAACTCGCGACCTCAACCTTGGCAAGGTTGCGCTCTACCAACTGAGCTATTCCCGCAATGATTGTGGGAGAATGAAATTTTTGGAGCGGGAAACGAGTCTCGAACTCGCGACCTCAACCTTGGCAAGGTTGCGCTCTACCAACTGAGCTATTCCCGCCCTATATCATTCTCCGACATCGAAGAAGACGCAATTATTATGGATTCTGTTTTTACCGTCAAGCTATTTTTATGTTTTTTTCAGGCGATTTCTTTCCACGCCATTTTCAGGTAATACAGCATCGACCAAACCGTCAGCAAAGATGCGATAAACATCAATATGTTGCCGATAACAACAAGATTAAATCCATAAAAATCGGGAAAATTCAGCAGCAGCAGGAAGATTGCCAGCATTTGCGCGGCGGTTTTGAACTTGCCGACAGTGGCGACGGCAACGCTGCTTCTCTTGCCCATTTGCGCCATCCATTCGCGCAATGCGGAAATAGTGATTTCCCTACCGATGATGATCATGGCAAACAAAACATAGGTCCGATCGAGTTTGACCAGTAAAAGCAGCGATACGGCAACCATCAGCTTGTCGGCGACGGGATCGAGGAATGCGCCGAAATCCGAGGTCTGTTTCCACAACCTTGCCAAAAATCCGTCAAACCAGTCGGTCAAGGCGGCAACGGCAAAAATGACGGCGGCGGCAACATTGACTGCTTCTTCCGAAAACCATGAGAAAGGCAGGTAAAAAAGGGCTGTCAGGACAGGAATGAGCAAGACCCTCAACCATGTGAGGAAGATGGGGAGATTCCAAGGCATCGGTTTTCTCTGTGCAGACTGTAAAGTTGTGATTATAGCGGTTATCCTCATAACCCAAAACGTAAAATTGCCGCATGGGCATTCCCCCGCCCCGCCAATCTGTTTTCACATTCTTTTCAAACGCAGGAAAATGGCGGGCAATAAAAGCAAAATACCCAGTTTCAGGCTGAAAATGGCAGGTTGTGCCAACACTTCGATAAGGCGGTCTTCCGGATGTGCGAACTCCTTATTGGTATGGATACTGCCACTGTTGCGGTATTCCAACAGAACGCCGTTTAAAAAACCTTTGCCGACGGTGTCGCTTAAAACAATCTTAACCTGCCGCGCCCTGATGACTCTGCCGATATTGTCGCCTGTGCACAAATCGTCGAACCCGTAGCAGGAAAGTCGGTAATGTTGCCTGTCTGAATTCAGTTCGATTGCCCGTCCGCTGCGGTTGGGTGCGGTAACGGTCAATTCTGCATATTCGAATATTTTTTCTTGTTCGTGAAATGCCGTCAGATAAGGTGCAATAAAAACGGCGGACAACAGCAGGCAGCTTATGGCGGCAAACCATACCCAGCGATAATATAGTGGATTAAATTTAAACCAGTACAGCGTTGCCTCGCCTTGCCGTACTATCTGTACTGTCTGCGGCTTCGTCGCCTTGTCCTGATTTAAATTTAATCCACTATATTTCACGCTTACCCCTTGTTTCTCAAATGCCGTCTGAAAAAACGGCTGCATATGTTGTCTGCAAAATATCGGGAAGCATAACAGACAAAATGCCGTCTGAAATATTTTCAGACGGCATTTCTTATCCAAAACGGATTATTTTTGCGTTTCAACCGCTTCCAATGCACGCAGGGCATAAGTGTAAGCGGCACCCGCATTCAGGGCAATGGCAGTTGCCAATGCACCTGCGATTTCGCTGTCGGTCGCACCGGCTTTGGCGGCGGCGGCAGCGTGAACACTGATGCAGCTCTCACAACGTGTGGTAATGGCAACGGCGATGGCAATCAGTTCGCGCGTTTTGGCATCTAATGCTTCGGCGGCGGCGGCCTGTTCCAATGCGCCGTAGGCCTGCAGCATTTTAGGATGCGCCTTACCCAGCTCGCCGAACGATTTTTTAACCAATGCGGTATGTTCTTTCCAATCTTTAAACATTTTCTTTTCCTTTCTCTTGCGTTTAACCCTGATACGCGCTTGCGTATCTGTTTTCGATGTGCGTATTATTGCAATTATTCAGTTGTGTTTCTCGTTTAATCATCTCATTTTATGGTTCAAAAAGATTTATGGACATTCTGGACAAACTGGTCGATCTCGCCCAATTAACGGGCAGTGTGGATGTGCAGTGCCTTTTGGGCGGACAATGGTCGGTACGGCATGAAACCTTGCAACGCGAAGGACTGGTACACATTGTTACATCGGGCAGCGGCTATCTCTGCATCGACGGCGAAACTTCCCCGCGTCCGGTCAGTACGGGGGATATTGTATTTTTCCCGCGCGGCTTGGGACACCTGTTGAGCCACGACGGAAAATACGGAGAAAGTTTACAACCAGATATACGACAAAATGGCGCATTCACGGTCAAACAGTGCGGCAACGGACTGGATATGAGCCTGTTTTGCGCCCGTTTCCGCTACGACACCCACGCCGATTTGATGAACGGGCTGCCGGAAACCGTTTTTCTGAACATTGCCCATCCGAGTTTGCAGTATGTGGTTTCAATGCTGCAACTGGAAAGCGAAAAACCTTTGACGGGGACGGTTTCCGTGGTCAACGCATTGTCGTCCGTCCTGCTGGTGCTTATCCTGCGCGCCTATCTTGAACAGGAAAAAGATGCCCAACTCTCGGGCGTGTTGAAAGGTTGGCAGGACAAACGTTTGGGACATTTGATCCAAAAGGTGATAGACAAACCGGAAGACGAATGGAATGTCGACAAAATGGTGGCGGCTGCCAATATGTCGCGCGCTCAGCTGATGCGCCGTTTCAAAAGCCGGGTCGGACTCAGCCCGCACGCCTTTGTGAACCATATCCGCCTGCAAAAAGGTGCGTTGCTGCTGAAGAAAACCCCGGATTCGGTTTTGTCGGTCGCGCTGTCGGTGGGCTTTCAGTCGGAAACGCATTTCGGCAAGGCGTTCAAACGGCAATATCACGTTTCGCCGGGTCAATACCGGAAAGAAGGCAGGCAAAAATAAATCGGGGCTTCAAACGCAAATGCCGTCTGAAAAGGCTTTCAGACGGCATTTGCGTACCGCGTCATTTCAATGGGTGCATCTCCATCACTTCCATCAAAAAGTTGGTAAATGCGGGATTATCGGGTTTGGCATCCATATTTTTCCAACGCTGCTGCCAGCCGCGCAAGGCATTCTGGATATACAGCTTGGACTGTTCGGTATTGATTTCGCCGCGCTGGCTGTCCACCGCCGAACGCAGGTAGATTTCATACATACTGTCATCGACGGCATTGCGCCCGACCAGGCGTTTTCTGAAGTTGTTCAGATATTGCGCCGCCTGAACCTTAGTCATTTTACCGATGTTCACCTGATAGCCCAGGCGCGTCGCCTCGTCGCGGATTTTGGAAACGTCCGTCCAATGCGAAGGGGCGAGGCGGAAACTTTTTACAGACGCTTCCGCCGGAACGGTATTAATCGGCCTGACAGGGATTTCGGTCAGGGTGGGCACATAAACAGTTCCGCAGCCGGACAGGGCGGCCGCGATGGGGATGAGGGCAAGATATTTTTTCATACCCGCCATTATAAGCAGGTTTGCCCTGAAAAAACAAATTGTTCCGAAAAAACGCGGGTTCGGCGGGATTGCGCGCGCCCGAATCCGCCGCCGCAAACCCCACCGCAAGGTTTACAATTTGACCTTTTTATCGCGACAAATATTATATGGATACCGCAAAAAAAGACGTTTTGGGTTCCGGCTGGATGCTGGTGGCGGCGGTCTGCTTCACCATTATGAACGTATTGATTAAAGAGGCATCGGCAAAATTTGCCCTCGGCAGCGGCGAATTGGTCTTTTGGCGTATGCTGTTTTCAACCGTTGCGCTCGGGGCTGCCGCCGTATTGCGTCGGGATACCTTCCGCACGCCCCATTGGAAAAACCACTTAAACCGCAGTATGGTCGGGACTGGGGCGATGCTGCTGCTGTTCTACGCGGTAACGCATCTGCCTTTGGCAACCGGCGTAACCCTAAGCTACACCTCGTCGATTTTTTTGGCGGTATTTTCCTTCCTGATTTTGAAAGAACGGATTTCCGTTTACACGCAGGCGGTGCTGCTCCTTGGTTTTGCCGGCGTGGTATTGCTGCTCAACCCCTCGTTCCGCAGCGGTCAGGAAACGGCGGCACTCGCCGGTCTTGCTGGCGGCGCGATGTCCGGCTGGGCGTATTTGAAAGTGCGCGAACTGTCTTTGGCGGGCGAACCCGGCTGGCGCGTCGTGTTTTACCTTTCCGCGACAGGTGTGGCGATGTCGTTGGTTTGGGCGACGCTGACCGGCTGGCATATGCTGTCTTGGCAGTCGGCGGTTTATCTGTCGGGCATCGGCGTGTCCGCGCTGATTGCCCAACTGTCGATGACGCGCGCCTATAAAGTCGGCGACAAATTCACGGTTGCCTCGCTTTCCTATATGACCGTCGTTTTTTCCGCGCTTTCGGCGGCGTTCTTTTTGGGCGAACAGCTTTTTTGGCAGGAAATACTCGGTATGTGCATCATCATCCTCAGCGGCATTTTGAGCAGCATCCGCCCCATTGCCTTCAAACAGCGGCTGCAATCCCTCTTCCTCCGAAAATAAAAAATGCCGTCCGAACATCCTTCAGACGGCATATCGGGCTTTATTTCCCCGCCTTCACATCCTGCCACTGGCGCACCATAAACTTCAATGCCGCCGGCCGGATGGGAACCATAATAAAGCTGTTTTTCAAATCTTCCCCGCTTGGGAAAATCGTATTGTCGTTTTTAAATTCGTCTTCCATCAGCTCACGCGCAGGCTTGCTCGAAGGCGCGTAGGTAACGAAATTGCCGTTTTTCGCCGACACTTCCGGGTCGAGGAAGTCGTTGATGTATTTGTGCGCGTTGGCGACGTTTTTCGCATCTTTCGGAATCACGAAAGAATCCACCCAAATCCCCACGCCCTCTTTGGGCATCATCACGCGGATTTTTTCCTTGCCGCCCGCTTCTTCGGCACGCCGTCTAGCGATGTTCAAATCGCCGCCGAAACCGATTGTTACGCAGGTATCGCCGCGCGCCAAATCATCGATAAAGCCGGACGAAGTAAAGCGTTTGATATTGGGGCGGTTTTTCTTGAGCAGGGCGGTTGCCTCCCTGATGTCTTCCGTATTGCTGCTGTTCGGGTTTTTACCCAAATAGTTCAACACCATAGGATAAATTTCCGCCGCGCTGTCTAAATAACTGATACCGCATTGTTTGAGTTTGGACGTGTATTCGGGGTCGAACACCAAATCCCACTGGTTGTCCGGCAGCTTATCCGTACCCAAAGCCTTTTTCACGCGTTCGGTATTGATGGCGAAGGTATTTGTCCCCCAATAAAACGGCACGGCGTATTCGTGGCCGGGATCGACCCCGTCCATCAGCCTCATCATTTCAGGGTTGAGGTGTTTATAATTGGGAATCAGCGACTTATCGATTTTCTGATACGCACCTGCCTTAATCTGCCTGCCGACAAACGCATTGGACGGCGCGACAATGTCGTAACCGGATTTTCCGGTCAGCACCTTGCTTTCCAGCGTTTCATCGCTGTCGTACACATCATAAGTAACCTTGATGCCGTTTTTCTTTTCAAAATCGGCAACGGTTTCCGGATCGACGTATTCCGACCAGTTGTAAATTTTCAATACGTTTTGGTTTTCCGCCGGTGCCGGTTTTTCGGCAGGCGGTTTGTCCGAACCGCCGCACGCTGCAAGCAGCAAAGCAGTCAGGACGGCGAGTGGCAGATGTTTGGCCATTATCATTCCTTGCATATCGGGTTGGAGAAAGCGGCCATTATAGCCGATATTGGCAACAGGGCTTCAGACGGCATTCAAAATCCCGCAATGCCGTCTGAAAGCCGCCGCTTCCATAGCTAGAAACAGGGATTTGCGGTAAGATACCGCCGTTCGTTTTCCCTGCTTTTACCATGACAAGACATTTGAGAGACATTGAAAAAATTATGAAAACCTCCGAACTGCGCCAAAAATTCCTAAAATTTTTTGAAACCAAAGGCCACACCGCCGTCCGCTCTTCCAGCCTCGTGCCGCACGACGACCCGACCCTGCTGTTTACCAACGCGGGCATGAACCAGTTTAAAGACGTATTTTTAGGTTTCGACAAACGCCCGTACAGCCGTGCCACCACCGCGCAAAAATGCGTACGCGCAGGCGGCAAGCACAACGACTTGGAAAACGTCGGCTACACCGCCCGCCACCACACCTTCTTTGAAATGATGGGCAACTTCTCCTTCGGCGACTACTTCAAACGCGACGCGATTCATTTCGCTTGGGAGTTTCTCACTTCCCCCGAATGGCTGAACATCCCCAAAGACAAACTCTTGGCGACCGTTTACGCAGAAGACGACGAAGCCTACAACATCTGGTTAAACGAAATCGGTATGCCGTCTGAACGCATCGTCCGCATCGGCGACAACAAAGGCGCGAAATACGCATCCGACAACTTCTGGCAAATGGGCGACACCGGCCCTTGCGGCCCCTGCTCCGAAATTTTCTACGACCACGGCGAAGAAATCTGGGGCGGCATTCCGGGCAGCCCCGAAGAAGACGGCGACCGCTGGATCGAAATTTGGAACTGCGTATTTATGCAGTTCAACCGCGACGAACAAGGCAATATGAATCCGCTGCCCAAGCCGTCCGTCGATACCGGTATGGGCTTGGAACGTATGGCGGCGGTAATGCAGCACGTCCACAGCAACTATGAAATCGACTTGTTCCAAAACCTGCTCAAAGCCGTCGCCCGCGAAACCGGCGCGCCGTTCAGTATGGAAGAACCCAGCCTGAAAGTCATCGCCGACCACATCCGCTCCTGCTCCTTCCTGATTGCAGACGGCGTATTGCCTGCCAACGAAGGACGCGGTTATGTTTTGCGCCGCATCATCCGCCGCGCCGTGCGCCACGGTTACAAACTGGGTCAAAGCAAACCGTTCTTCCACAAACTCGTTGCCGATTTGGTCAAAGAGATGGGCGATGCCTACCCCGAGTTGAAAGAAAAACAAGCACAAATCGAAGAAGCATTGAAAAACGAAGAAAGCCGTTTTGCCCAAACTCTGGAAACCGGTATGGCCTTGTTGGAAAACGCGCTGGCCAAAGGCGGCAAAACACTCGGCGGCGAAATCATCTTCAAACTCTACGATACCTACGGCTTCCCATACGACCTGACTGCCGACATCTGCCGCGAACGCAATATCGAACCGGACGAAGCAGGCTTCGAACGCGAAATGGAAGCCCAACGCGCACGCGCACGCGCCGCACAAAGCTTCAAAGCCAACGCCCAACTGCCTTACGAAGGTCAAGACACCGAGTTTAAAGGTTATAGCGAACGCCAAACCGAAGCCACCGTGTTGGCACTCTACAAAGACGGCGAGCAAGTCGACGAATTGAACGAAGGCGACAGCGGCGCAGTCGTTATCGACTTTACCCCGTTCTATGCAGAATCCGGCGGCCAAGTCGGCGACGTCGGCTATATCTTCGCAGGCGAAAACCGCTTCGAAGTACGCGATACCCAAAAAATCAAAGCAGCCGTATTCGGTCAATTCGGTGTACAAACTTCAGGCCGTCTGAAAGTCGGCGACAGCGTTACCGCCAAAGTGGATGACGAAATCCGTAATGCCAATATGCGCAACCACAGCGCCACCCACCTGATGCACAAAGCCCTGCGCGATGTATTGGGCGAACACGTCGAACAAAAAGGCTCTTTAGTTACCGCCGAATCCACCCGTTTCGACATTTCCCATCCTCAAGCGGTAACTGCCGAAGAAATCGCCGAAGTAGAACGCCGCGTCAACGAAGCCGTTTTGGCGAACGTTGCCGTCAACGCAGCCATTATGAGCATGGAAGATGCCCAAAAAACCGGCGCCATGATGCTCTTCGGCGAAAAATACGGCGACGAAGTACGCGTACTGCAAATGGGCGGTTTCTCTACCGAATTGTGCGGCGGTACACACGTTTCACGCACCGGCGACATTGGCCTCTTCAAAATTATCAGCGAAGGCGGTATTGCCGCAGGCGTGCGCCGTATCGAAGCCATCACCGGCCTGAACGCACTCAAATGGGCGCAAGAGCAAGAGCGTTTGGTGAAAGACATTATTGCCGAAACCAAAGCCCAAACCGAAAAAGACGTACTGGCGAAAATCCAAGCAGGCGCGGCACATGCCAAAACATTGGAAAAAGAATTGGCACGCGCCAAAGCCGAACTCGCCGTCCACGCAGGCGCAAAACTCTTGGACGATGCAAAAGACTTGGGCGCAGCCAAACTCGTTGCCGCCCAAATCGAAGCCGACGCAGCCGCCCTGCGCGAAATCGTAACCGACCTGACCGGAAAATCCGACAACGCCGTGATTCTTTTAGCGGCAGTAAACAACGGCAAAGTTTCCCTGTGCGCAGGCGTATCCAAAGCCCTGACCGGCAAAGTCAAAGCAGGCGATCTGGTTAAATTTGCAGCCGAACAAGTCGGCGGCAAAGGCGGCGGCCGTCCCGACTTGGCACAAGCCGGCGGTACAGATGCCGACAAATTGCCCGAAATGCTGGCAAGCGCGGAAGAATGGGTAAAAGCCAAACTCGCATAATCCCTCCGCCGCAAGCAAAATGCCGTCTGAACGCCCAAGCCTTCAGACGGCATTTTTCCGCACGCAGTTGCGTAGGATGGATTTCAACCCACCGTTTTTTCATTTTGGGTTGTTGATTGGTGGGCTGAAGCCCACCCTACGGTTACAAAAATCCCGTCATTCCCGCGCAGGCGGGAATCTAGGGCGTTCGGTTTCGGTTATGTCGGAATTTCGGGAAACTGATGAATCGTCATTCCCGTGCAGGCGGAAATCTAGGATGCGGGGCAGCGGCAATATTCAAAGGTTGTCTGAAAATTCAGAGGTTCTAGATTCCCGCTTTCGCGGGAATGACGGCGGAGAAGTTTCTGCTTTTCCGATAAATGGCCGCAACCTAAAACCCATCCTTCCCGCGAGAACAGAAAAACAAAAACCTAAAATCCCGTCATCCCCACGATAACAGTTGCGTAATTGAGTAGGGTGGGCTTCAGCCCACCAATTCCACCATCTTCATCCTAAAATCCCGTTATTCCCACAAAAGCAATTGCGTAGGATGGGCTTCAACCCTCCGTTTCTTCATTTTGGGTTGTTGATTGGTGGGCTGAAGCCCACCCTACGGTTACAAAAATCCCGTCATTCCCGCGCAGGCGGGAATCCGGATCTGTCGGTGCGGAAACTTATCGGATAAAACGGTTTCTTCAGATTTTACGTTCTAGATTCCCACTTTCGTGGGAATGACGGGATGCAGGTTTCCTTACGAACGTGTTCAGATTCCCACTTTCGCACAAATATAGTGGATTAAATTTAAATCAGGACAAGGCGACGAAGCCGCAGACAGTACAAATAGTACGGCAAGGCAAGGCAACGCCGTACTGGTTTAAATTTAATCCACTATAACAGCGCAAATAGGGCAAAGATAAGGATATAGGGGTTTTTTCTTTGAATTTACTATACAATTCACCCGTCCCCGTTATAAAAACCCAAGCCGATGAAAACCCTGCTCCAACTCCAAACCGCCGCACAAAACTTCGCCGCCTACTACAAAGACCAAACCGACGAACGCCGCGAGAAAGACACCTTCTGGAACGAATTTTTCGCCATTTTCGGCATCGACCGCAAAAACGTCGCCCACTTCGAATACCCCGTCAAAGACCCTGCCGACAACACCCAATTCGTCGATATATTTTGGGAGGGCATCTTCCTTGCCGAACACAAATCCGCCAACAAAAACCTGACCAAGGCCAAAGAGCAGGCGGAGCGTTATTTGCAGGAAATCGGGCGCACCAAGCCCTCTGCGCTGCCCGAATATTACGCCGTCAGCGATTTTGCCCATTTCCACCTTTACCGCCGCGTACCTGAAGAAGGCGCAGAAAACCAATGGCAGTTCCCTTTGGAAGAACTACCCGAGTACATCACGCGCGGCGTTTTCGACTTCATGTTCGGCATCGAAGCCAAAGTCCGCCAAATTCAAGAAGAAGCCAATATTCAGGCGGCGGCAGCCATCGGCAGGCTGCACGACACGCTCAAAGAAGAAGGCATTTACGAAGAACACGAGCTGCGCCTCTTCATCACGCGCCTGCTTTTTCTCTTTTTTGCCGACGACAGCGCCGTTTTCCAGCGCAACTATCTCTTTCAAGACTTTTTAGAAAGCTGCAAAGAAGCCGACACGCTCGGCGACAAGCTCAACCAACTCTTTGAATTTCTCAACACACCCGACCAAAAGCGCAGCAAGACCCAAAGCGAAAAATTTAAAGGTTTCGAATACGTCAACGGCGGCCTTTTCAAAGAACGCCTGCGCACCTTCGACTTCACCGCCAAGCAGCACCGCGCCTTAATCGACTGCGGCAATTTCGACTGGCGCAACATCAGCCCCGAAATCTTCGGCACGCTCTTCCAATCCGTCATGAACGCGCAAGAGCGGCGCGAAGCGGGCGCACACTACACCGAAGCCGCCAACATCGACAAAGTCATCAACGGCCTTTTTTTAGAAAACCTGCGCGCCGAATTTGAAGCCGTCAAATCCCTCAAACGCGACAAAGCCAAAAAACTCGCCGCCTTCTACCAAAAAATCCAAAACCTGCAATTCCTCGACCCTGCCTGCGGCTGCGGCAACTTCCTTATCATCGCCTACGACCGCATCCGCGCCCTTGAAGACGACATCATCGCCGAAGCCCTCAAAGACAAAACAGGCGGCCTGTTCGACAGCCCGTCCGTCCAATGCCGTCTGAAACAGTTTCACGGCATCGAAATAGACGAATTTGCCGTCCTCATCGCCCGCACCGCCATGTGGCTCAAAAACCACCAATGCAACATCCGCACGCAAATCCGCTTCGACGGCGAAGTCGCCTGCCATACGCTGCCGCTCGAAGACGCCGCCGAAATCATCCACGCCAACAGCCTCCGTACACCTTGGCAGGCGGCGGACTACATCTTCGGCAATCCGCCCTTTATCGGCTCGACCTACCAAACTAAAGAACAGAAAAACGACCTCGAAAGCATCTGCGGCCATATCAAAGGCTACGGTCTGCTGGATTACGTCTGCAACTGGTATGTCAAAGCCGCCGGCATCATGGCGCAGCATCCCCAAGTTCAGACGGCATTTGTTTCCACCAATTCCATCTGCCAAGGCCAGCAGGTCGAAATCCTTTGGGGCAGCCTTTTGAAGCAAGGCATCGAAATCCACTTTGCCCACCGCACCTTCCAATGGACGAGCCAAGCCGCAGGCAAAGCCGCCGTCCACTGCATCATCGTCGGCTTCCGCCAAAAGCCGCAAATGCCGTCTGAAAAAACCCTCTACGACTATCCCGACATCAAAGGCGAACCCCAAAAACACGCCGCAGCCAACATCAATCCGTATCTGATTGACGCGCCCGATGTGATTATTGCCAAGCGCAGCCGTCCCATACATTGCGAACCTGATATGGTCAACGGCAGCAAACCGACCGAAGGCGGCAACCTTATCCTCTCAACCGATGAAAAAGAAGCCCTGATTGCCACCGAACCCTTGGCGGAGCAATACATCCGCCCCTTTATCGGTGCGGATGAGTTCCTCAACGGCAAAACCCGTTGGTGCCTGTGGTTTCAAGGCATATCCGACGTTAAACGCAACCACGACCTGAAACAGATGCCCAAAGTTCAAGCCCGTATTCAGGCAGTCAAAACCATGCGCGAAGCCAGCAGCGACAAACAAACTCAAAAAGATGCAGCAACCCCGTGGCTTTTTCAAAAAATCCGCCAGCCTTCAGACGGCAATTTTCTGATTATCCCACGCGTCTCATCCGAAAGCCGCCGTTTCATCCCCATCGGTTATCTGTCATATGAAACAGTTGTCAGCGATTTGGTATTTACCCTTCCAAACGCCACCCTCTACCACTTCGGCATCCTCAGCTCCACCATGCACAACGCCTTTATGCGTACCGTTGCAGGCCGTCTGAAAAGCGATTACCGCTATTCCAATACCGTCGTGTACAACAACTTCCCCTTCCCCGAAAGCTGCCGGATGCCGTCTGAAAACGACCGACCCGACCCGCGCCGCACCGCCGTCGAAACCGCCGCCCAAGCCGTCCTCGACGCGCGCGGACAATACCGCCGAGAAGCTCGGGAAGCCGGTTTGCCCGAGCCGACCCTCGCCGAACTCTATGCGCCCGACGCAGGCTATACCGCCCTCGACAAAGCCCACGCCGCCCTCGACAAAGCCGTAGATAAAGCCTACGACTACAAAACAGGCAAAAACACCGACGACGAAGCCGAACGCACCGCCTTCCTGTTCGAGCTGTACCGCAAGGCGACGGCAGTTGCATAGTTGCGTAGGGCGGGCTTCAGCCCACCGTTTCTTCATTTTCGGTTGTCGATTGGTGGGCTTCAGCCCACCCTACGATTAATACGGTTACTGATTCGTTTTCCCATGCATCCGAATCACGCCGCACCGCAAAAAACGCGCGCCCGATGCGGCAACCGCTTCCGACATCGGGCGCAATGAGACAAAACGGCAATATGCCGATACGGATACGTCATCCCCCGCCTGCCTGTTTTTTATATCATGCTCAATTTTATCTGTGCGTTACGACGGCATGCCGTCTGAAGGGTGTTTATGTCTGAATCTAAGAAATTTCCGATTCCTTTGAGCTATTTCAGCATCGCGCTGGGCTTGTTTGCCTTGGGGCTGTCGTGGCGTTACGGCGCGTCTGTCGGGCTGCTGCCCGCCTTGGCCGCCGAATCGCTGCTTGCGGCGGCTTCGGTTGTCTGGCTCTTGCTGGTGGCGGCATACCTGATCAAAATATTTGCGTACCGAAACGATTTTTTGTCTGATTTGCGGGACTTGGTGCAATGCTGCTTCATCAGCGCGATTCCGATTACCGCTATGCTGGAGGGACTCGCGCTGAAGCCCTATCAGGCAGGCGCGGCGGCAGTCTTGATTTATGCCGGCGTTGCCGGACAGTTGGCGTTTTCAATGTATCGGGCGGCCGGTCTGTGGCGCGGTCTGCATTCCTTGGAGGCAACGACGCCGATTATTTACCTGCCTACGGTGGCGACAAACTTTGTCAGTGCGTCATCTCTGGCGGCGTTGGGGCATCATGATTATGCGGCTTTATTTTTCGGCGCGGGTATGTTTTCCTGGCTGAGCTTGGAAGCCTCCATCTTGGGCAGGCTGCGCACGGCGGCACCGGTCGGCACGGCGGCGCGCGGCGTGGTCGGCATCCAGCTTGCACCCGCCTTTGTCGGCTGCGGCGCGTATTTTGCCGTCGGCGGTAAAATCGACGGTTTTGCATTGGCATTAATCGGCTACGGCTGCCTGCAGCTTTTGTTCTTGCTGCGCCTGACCCGCTGGTTTTGGGAAGGCGGTTTTACGATGAGCTTTTGGGGATTTTCATTCGGTTTCGCGGCAATGGCGGGATGCGGCCTACATCTGGCGGCTTCCGGCGTATTGTCGGGCTTGGGGCTGACGCTTGCCGCCGCCGGATCGGCAGGCGTGGCGCTGCTGCTTGCCGGTACGCTGCACCGGATAGCGACGGGGCGTTTCTTGATACGCGGCTGATGCGTTTTGCCGCCTTGTCAAAAATGCCGTCTGAAACGCTGGGCTTCAGACGGCATTTTTTATTTCAAACCCTTACAGGTAGAATTTTTCGATGACTTTCAGGTTGTCGTCTAATTTGTACACCAGCGGCTGACCGGTCGGGATTTCCAAGCCCATGATGTCTTCGTCGGAAATGCCCTCGATGTGTTTTGCCAGCGCGCGCAGGGAGTTGCCGTGCGCCGCTACCAAGACGCGTTTGCCGCTCAACAGCGCGGGGGCGATTTGGTCTTCCCAAAACGGTAATACGCGCTCCAGCGTTACTTTCAGGTTTTCGCCGTCGGGGATAACATCGGCAGGCAGATGGGCATAGCGGCGGTCTTTGTGTGCGGAAAACGCGTCGTCTTTGTCCAAAAGCGGCGGCAGGGTGTCGTAGCTGCGCCGCCAGATGCGGACTTGCTCGTCGCCGTATTTTTCGGCGGTTTGTTTTTTGTCCAAACCTTGCAGTCGGCCGTAGTGGCGTTCGTTCAGCCGCCACGTTTTGATTTGCGGTACGAACAGTTGGTCGGATTCTTCCAAAACGATGTTGCAGGTCTTAATCGCGCGGGTCAGGACGGATGTGAAGGCGATGTCGAACTCATAGCCGTTTTCTTTCAGTTTTTTACCGGCGGCAGCAGCCTCGGCAAGCCCCTGCTCGCTCAGCTTCACGTCGCGCCAGCCTGTAAACAGGTTTTTCGCGTTCCATTCGCTTTGCCCGTGGCGGATAAATACCAGTTCCATATCGTCTCCAATGTGTGAAAGTGGGAAAACGGTATTTATAACATATTTTCACATTCCCGTATTTGATTCAGATTCAGACACGGCGCCCACTATGGTTTGCCGTTTTGATTTACAATAATGTCCTTTGCTTTACATTCCGCATACACAATGAATACGCAAGCGCACGCCCCACATACCGATTCCAACACGCTGATGCTCGGCCGATACGCCGAACGCGCCTATCTCGAATACGCCATGAGCGTGGTCAAAGGCCGCGCGCTGCCTGAAGTTTCAGACGGTCAGAAGCCCGTGCAGCGGCGCATTTTGTTTGCGATGCGCGATATGGGTTTGACGGCGGGCGCGAAGCCGGTGAAGTCGGCACGCGTGGTCGGCGAAATTTTGGGCAAATACCATCCGCACGGCGACAGTTCCGCCTATGAGGCGATGGTGCGGATGGCGCAGGATTTTACCTTGCGCTATCCCTTAATCGACGGCATCGGCAACTTCGGTTCGCGCGACGGCGACGGAGCGGCAGCGATGCGTTACACCGAAGCGCGGCTGACACCGATTGCGGAATTGCTGTTGTCCGAAATCAATCAGGGGACGGTGGATTTCGTGCCGAACTACGACGGCGCGTTTGACGAACCGCTGCACCTGCCTGCCCGTCTGCCTATGGTGCTGCTCAACGGTGCATCGGGCATCGCGGTAGGCATGGCAACCGAAATTCCGTCGCACAATTTGAACGAAGTCACGCAGGCAGCGATTGCGCTGTTGAAAAAGCCGACGCTGGAAACTGCCGACCTGATGCAATATATCCCCGCGCCCGATTTTGCCGGCGGCGGTCAAATCATCACTCCGGCGGACGAATTGCGCCGCATTTACGAAACCGGCAAGGGCAGCGTGCGCGTGCGTGCACGTTATGAAATCGAGAAGCTGGCGCGCGGACAGTGGCGCGTCATCGTTACCGAGCTGCCGCCGAACGCCAATTCCGCCAAAATC
This sequence comes from Neisseria benedictiae, assembly GCF_958267435.1. Taxonomy (NCBI): domain Bacteria; kingdom Pseudomonadati; phylum Pseudomonadota; class Betaproteobacteria; order Neisseriales; family Neisseriaceae; genus Neisseria; species Neisseria benedictiae. The sequence goes on along the minus strand of NZ_CATQFV010000052.1, from coordinate 13,059 downwards.
CTTGCTGAAATCGAAGAACAGACCAACCCGAAACCGAAAGCGGGCAAAAAGCAGCTCAACCAAGACCAGCTCAATACTAAAAAGCTGATGCTGGATTTAATCGACCGCGTGCGCGACGAGTCCGACGGCGAACATCCCGTGCGACTGGTGTTCGAGCCGAAATCTAGCCGCATCGATACCGATACCTTCATCAACACGCTGATGGCGCAAACTTCGCTGGAAGGCAATGTGTCCATGAACTTGGTGATGATGGGCTTGGACAACCGCCCCGCGCAGAAAAACCTGAAAACGATTTTGCAGGAATGGCTGGATTTCCGCGTCGTAACCGTAACACGCCGTCTGAAATTCCGTTTGAACCAAGTGGAAAAACGGCTGCACATCCTCGAAGGCCGTCTGAAAGTCTTTCTGCATATCGACGAAGTGATTAGAGTCATCCGCGAATCAGACGACCCGAAAGCCGATTTGATGGCGGCGTTCGGGCTGACCGAAATCCAAGCCGAAGACATTTTGGAAATCCGCTTGCGTCAGTTGGCGCGTTTGGAAGGTTTCAAACTCGAAAAAGAATTGAACGAATTGCGCGAAGAACAAGGCCGTCTGAATATCCTTTTGGGCGACGAAAACGAAAAACGCAAGCTGATTGTCAAAGAAATGCAGGCGGACATGAAGCAGTTTGGCGACGCGCGCCGCACGCTGGTGGAAGAGGCAGGGCGCGCGGTGCTGACGCAAACCACCGCCGACGAACCCATCACGCTGATTCTGTCGGAAAAAGGCTGGATACGCAGCCGTGCCGGACACAACCTCGATTTGAGCCAAACCGCGTTCAAAGAAGGCGACTGCCTCAAACAAACCCTCGAAGGCAGAACGGTTTTGCCCGTCGTCATTCTCGATTCATTAGGCAGAACCTACACGCTCGATGCCGCCGAAATCCCCGGCGGACGCGGCGACGGCGTGCCGGTTTCCTCCTTAATCGAGCTGCAAAACGGCGCGAAACCCGTTGCGATGTTGACAGGATTGCCGGAACAACATTATTTATTATCAAGCAGCGGCGGCTACGGCTTCATCGCCAAACTGGGCGATATGGTCGGACGCGTGAAAGCGGGTAAAGTGGTCATGACCGTGGACAGCGGCGAAACCGTCCTGCCGCCGGTTGCCGTCTATGCCTCCTCGTTCATCAACCCCGACTGCAAAATCATTGCCGCCACCAGTCAAAACCGCGCCCTCGCCTTCCCCATCGGCGAATTGAAAATTATGGCGAAAGGCAAAGGGCTGCAAATCATCGGATTAAACGCCGGCGAATCGCTGACGCATACCGCCGTTTCTTCCGAGCCGGAAATCCTGATTGAAAGCGAAGGCAGGCGCGGCGCGGCGCACAAAGACCGCATCCCCGTCTCCCTGCTTGAGGCAAAACGCGGCAAAAAAGGCAGACTATTGCCCATATCGGGCAGCCTGAAACAGCTTTCTTCCCCCAAATAAACCCGGTTCCGCACATATTATGGTGATTTCCAACCCCCGCGAACTTGAAAAACTCAAAGACCGAATTCCCAATCTGATCAACATCATCCGCGTCGCCATCGTTTTTCCGCTGATGATTATGCACATCCTCGGGCTGGAAACCGGCAGCCGTGCGAACCTGCACGCTTCGTGGACGGCGTGGGCGTTTTATGTTTGGCTCGCCATTGCCTGCTGGCTGATTTTCTTTTCCATCATCCATCCGCATTGGCAATGGCAGTCGCTGAAAATGCCGCGTTTCAGCGCGGTGGCGGACATCACGATGATCGGCGTGCTGACCTACCTGTTCGGCGGCATCGACTCCGGCTTCGGCATCCTGATCCTGCCCTTCGTCGTCTGCTCCTGCCTGCTCAGCTACGGGCGTTACCCCCTGCTCTATTCCAGCTACGCCGCCATCCTGCTGATATTCAACGCCATTGCCGACGGCAATATCGGCAAATACCCGCTCATATCGGATACCCGTACCGCCTCGGCAACCTTCATCCTTGTCGCCGCCTCCTATCTTTCCGCCATCTTCACCTCACTGTCGGTCAAATACATCGACCGTGCCGGAAAACTCGCCTACGACAGCCATATCGCCTACCACCGCATCAAAGGCTTGAGCCAAACCGTACTCGAACGCGTTCAGGAAGCAGTCGTCGTCATCAATACCGAAGGGCTGGCGGTGCTGTTCAACCGGAAGGCGAAAGACCTTTTCCCCGCGCTCGAAATCGGACGGCGCGCCGATCTGTCCGATTCTGCCGCCGAACTGTGGGATCAAGCCGCTCCGCACACTTTCGAATACGTCCTCGGCACACCCTGCCTGAACGCCGGCATCCGCGCCGTTCCAGTCAACAAAGGGCCGGACAAGCTGCTCATCCTCTACATCCGCCCGCAAAGCGAAATTCAGGCAGAAGCCCTGTCCGTCAAACTTGCCGCGCTCGGACAACTGACCGCCAACCTCGCCCACGAAATCCGCAACCCGATGTCCGCCATCCGCCACGCCAACGACCTGCTGCGCGAAAATATGGAAGCGGGGGCGGCAGATCCGTTCAACGCCAAATTGTGCAAAATCATCGACGGCAACGTCTGCCGTATCGACAAAATGCTCGAAGACATTTCCTCGCTCAACAAGCGCAACAAAACCGAACGCGAAACCATCGACCTGATACCGTTTTGGGAAGAATTCAAACAAGAGTTCCTGCTCGGCCATCCCGATGCCGCCGGCTGCATCCGTCCGGACATTCAAGGCGGCAGCCCGACCGCCTATTTCGATCCCGCCCACCTGCGGCAAATTATGTGGAACCTCGCCAACAACGCGTGGCGGCACAGCCGCAAACAGCCCGGCTCGATTTCCGTCACCATCCGCCCCGCGCAAAAAAACACCGTCTGCATCCTCTTTGCCGACGACGGCGGCGGCGTTCCGCCCGAAGTGCAGGAACACCTGTTCGAACCCTTTTACACCACGGCGGAAAACGGCACCGGCCTCGGGCTGTATGTCGCCCGCGAACTGGCGCACGCCAACTTCGGCGATTTGACCTACCTGCCCGAAGCCAAATGCTTCGAACTCACATTACCGGAAAAAAACAATGACTGAACTGCAACATCCCGTCCTCGTCGTTGATGACGAAACCGATATTCTCGACCTGATGGAAATGACCCTGATGAAAATGGGGCTGCGCGTCCATACCGCGTCAGGCGTTACTGAAGCAAAAAACAAGCTCGACAACCAACGCTATTCGCTCGTCCTGACCGATATGCGTATGCCCGACGGCTCGGGGCTGGAGGTTGTCCAACACATCAACAGCCGTGCACTCGACATCCCGATTGCCGTCATCACCGCCTTCGGCAATGCCGATCAGGCACAGGAAGCGTTGCGTTGCGGCGCGTTCGACTACATCCAAAAACCCATCACCCTCGCCCGGCTGCGTTCCCTCGTCAAATCGGCAATTTCCGTTTCCGAAAACCAAAACAAAATCCCCGAACCGCCCGTTCAGACGGCATCCCCCGTTTCTTCCCCCATGCCGTCTGAAGCCCAGAAACCTGCAAACGCGATACCGACGGCACCGCCCGTTTCCGCCGCCCTTCCCTATGCAGAACCCGATATGCCCCGCCTGCTCGGCAGCTCTCCGCAGATGGTCGAAGTCCGCCACCTCATCCGCCGCCTCGCGCCCGGCAAGGTACCCGTCTATATTTCCGGCGAATCCGGTACAGGTAAAGAACAGGCGGCGCGCACCATACACGAACTGTCCGACCGCGCGGACAAACCCTTCGTCGCCGTCAACTGCGGCGCGATTCCCGAAAACCTGATGGAAAGCGAATTTTTCGGCTACCGCAAAGGCAGCTTTACCGGCGCCGACAAAGACCACGACGGCTTCTTCCGCCACGCCGACGGCGGCACTTTATTTTTGGACGAAGTCGCCGACCTGCCCCTTTCCATGCAGGTCAAACTCCTGCGCGCGATTCAAGAAAAAGCCGTGCGCCGCATCGGCGATACCGCCGAGCAGCCCGTCGATGTCCGCATCGTCTGCGCCACCCACAAAAACCTCGAAGCCCTTGTCGAAAGCGGCGCATTCCGCCAAGACCTGTATTACCGACTCAACGTCGTCAGCCTCAATATGCCGTCCCTGCGTGAAATGCGCGAAGACTTGAAGCTGCTCATCCCCTACCTCCTTTACAAACACAGCCACAACAACTGGCCTTACACACTCGCCCCCGCCGCGCAACAGATGCTCCTGAATTACAGTTATCCAGGCAATTTCCGCGAACTGGAAAACATCCTCGAACGCGCCGTCGCCCTGTGCGTCGGACATACCGTGCAAATCGACGACCTGCAAATCCAAGATGTGCGCCACAAACCCGTTCAGTCCGAAACCACCGCCCGCGCCGCCGATACCTTGCCGTCTGAAACAGCCGCCGCACCGTCCCGCCTCCTGCCGTTCGACCCCGATACCATGCAGATACAGGACTACCTCGACCAAATCGAACGCGACATCATCGAACAAGTCCTCAAACAAACCAAAGGCAACCGCACGCAGGCCGCCAAACTTTTGGGCATCAGCTTCCGTTCCATGCGCTACCGTATGGAACGCCTCAACATAGACTGACGGCAAAACAGCATCCGCACCATCTCCGCCCACCCGAAAAAATGCCGTCTGAAACGGCACGGGAAAGCGGGTTTGCCCCACGCCCGAACGGACACAAAACACCATGACCGACATCCTTATTGACAACACCGCCACCGAAACCGTCCGCGCCCTGATATGGGCATTCCCCCTCGTACCCGTTTCCCAACCGCCCGAACAAGGCAGTTACCTCCTTGCCGAACACGATACCGTCAGCCTCAAGCTTGTCGGGAAAAAAAGCAGCGTCATCGTCGATTTTGCCTCCGGCGCAGCACAATACCGGCGCACAAAAGGCGGGGGCGAACTTATCGCCAAAGCCGTCAACCACACCGCGCACCCCACCGTTTGGGACGCGACCGCAGGATTGGGGCGCGACAGCTTCGTCCTCGCCTCGCTCGGTCTGACCGTTACCGCCTTCGAGCAACATCCCGTCGTCGCCTGCCTGCTTTCAGACGGCATCCGCCGCGCCCTCCTCAATCCCGAAACGCAAGACACCGCCGCACGCATCAACCTCCATTTCGGCAACGCCGCCGAACAAATGCCCGCACTTGTTCAAACACAGGGCAAACCCGACATCGTCTATCTCGACCCGATGTATCCCGAACGCCGCAAAAGTGCCGCCGTCAAAAAAGAAATGGCCTACTTCCACCGGCTCGTCGGCGAGGCGCAAGATGAGGCCGTCCTCCTCCATACCGCCCGACAGACTGCAAAAAAACGCGTCGTCGTCAAACGCCCGCGCCTCGGCGAACACCTTGCCGGACAAGCTCCTGCCTACCAATACACCGGCAAAAGCACCCGCTTCGACGTTTACCTGCCCTACGAACCGGACAACGGATAACACCCCTTCAAGCCCCGATAAAAAATGCCGTCTGAAACCCTGCGTTTCAGACGGCATTTTGACAAGCGGCAAACCTATTTCGGCAATACCAAAAACTTAATCAATAACTCTTTGAACACAAAACCGAACACGCCCAAGCCCAAGACCAAAAACAAAATGGCGATGCCGAATTTGCCCGCTTTAGACTCCTTGCCCAAATTCCAAACGATAAAACCCAAAAAAATAATCAAACCGGTCAGACAGATTTTCAACGCCCAATCGGCAAAAACCGCTTCATCCATATTTCTTCCTATTGTTGATGTGTATGCCATATAAGATAAGGGTTTCAGACGGCATCTGCTGTCCAATGCCGTCTGAAACACGCAATCAGCGTGCGAGTGCCTGTTTCAAATCGTCAATCAAATCGCCAACATATTCCAAACCGACCGACAGGCGCACCAATCCGGGGCGGATGTTGGCGGCGAGTTTTTCTTCGGGCTGCATCCTGCCGTGCGTGGTTGTCCACGGATGGGTAATGGTCGAGCGCACGTCGCCGAGGTTGGCGGTTCGGGAAAAGAGTTCCACGCCGTCCACGACTTTCCACGCCGCTTCTTGGTCGGTGACTTCAAAGCCGATGACGATACCGCCGCCGTTTTGCTGTTTGCGGATAAGCTCCGCCTGCGGATGGTCGGGCAATCCGGTGTAGTAAACGGCTTGAACCTGCGGCTGCGCTTGCAGCCATTGCGCGATTTTCAGGGCGTTGTCGAACTGTTTTTCCATACGCAGCGACAGGGTTTCTACGCCGCCCAACAACTGCCACGCATTAAACGGCGACATTGCCAGCCCGCAAGAGTTGCAGTAAACGGCGACCTGCGCCATCAGTTCTTCCGAACCCGCCAACACGCCGCCCATCACGCGTCCCTGTCCGTCTATGGCTTTGGTCGCGGAGGAAACGGAAATATCCGCGCCGTGTTTCAAAGGCTGCGAGCCGACTGGCGACAGCAGGCTGTTGTCCACCACCAAGAGCGCGCCGATGCTGTGCGCCAATTCCGCCAATGCTTCCAAGTCGGCCACTTCGCCCAAGGGGTTGGACGGCGTTTCCAAAAACAGCAGCTTGGTGTTGGCTTTGACGGCGGCTTTCCATTCGTTTATATCGGTCGGCGAAACGTGGCTCACTTCGATGCCGAATTTGGTAACGATGTTATTGATAAAGCCGACGGTCGTGCCGAACAGGCTGCGGCTGGAAACCACGTGGTCGCCCGCCTGCAGGAAGGTGAAAAACGCCGCCTGAATCGCGGACATGCCGGTCGAAGTGGCGACCGCGCGTTCCGCACCTTCCAAAGCGGCGATGCGTTTTTCAAAGGCGGCTGTAGTCGGGTTGGCGGTACGGGTATAAGTGAAGCCTTTGATTTTTTTTGAAAACAAATCGGCAGCGTGTTGGGCGTTGTCCCACATGAAGCTGCTGGTCAGAAACAAGGCCTGATTGTGTTCGCGATATCCCGTTTGTTCTTTGCCGCCGCGTATGGCGAGCGTTTGCGGATGGAGTTTTTTGCTCATCGGTAATTCCTCGGTTTTGTCCGTTCAAAAACGGGGTGCGCGCCCGTTGTTTAATTTATTAATATTTTGCGCCTGTTCCATAAGGCTTTCAAGTCGGATGAGAATGCAAATGCCGTCTGAACACGGCTTTCAGACGGCATTACAGTCAGCGTTTGTATTTTAATTCGTACTTGATGTCGTTGAGGATTTTGCGGACATCGTGTTCCAACACGTCTTCGACCACCGCGCCAGCCTGTTCGTGCAGCATCTGCTGGAGCTGATAGGTAAAAACCGCCATCTGCTTTTGCACCGCCGTTCGGATGATGCCGTTGACGGTATCGGTCAGATGCGGGCGCAGGCGTTTGATCAGCCGTTCGGTCAGCTCCTGTTCGGACAGGCAGAACACTTCGCGCCGGTTGACGGCTTTCGGGTTCAGAATATTGATTTGGACGGGCATCAACGCCTCTTCCGCACCGCCTTCGCCGTTTTCCGCAACCCCGTCTGCCGCCGTACCGGATTCTGCCGCATCGGCGTTTTCCCCGCCTTCAATCTGTCCGGTTTCAAATTCGGCACTGTCTTTTTTGGCATCGAACCGGATTCTCCGCCGCGATTCGATGTGTTTTTCCGAAACCGACATTTGCAGGGAAGCCTGCGCGTTGAGCCAGTTTTCCTGAAGGACGATCATCGGGTCGGTTTCGACTTCCTCGCCGCATTCGGCAACGGCGGCATTGTGTTCCTCCTGCCATTTTTTCAGATACGCCTTCAACACGCGCTCGCGGCTCCCATCGTCCAGTTTCGGCATCGGCGCGTCCGTTCCGGTTTCAGAGGGGCGGGACAGCGGCGCGTAAGTCGGCACTGCCTTCATACGGCGCGTCTGACGCAGGTTTTCCAAACGTTTTTCCCAATTCGGCTCTTTATCCTGATTGTTTGTATCCATTTTTTCGGCTTCCGGTTCTTATAGTGGATTAACAAAAATCAGGACAAGGCGACGAAGCCGCAGACAGTACAGATAGTACGGAACCGATTCACTTGGTGCTTCAGCACCTTAGAGAATCGTTCTCTTTGAGCTAAGGCGAGGCAACGCCGTACTGGTTTTTGTTAATCCACTATAATCTTTGCAGGCAGACAAACCCGCGCATAAAGCGCGGTTTGATATAATGACGCATTTTAACAGATTTGCGAGGATACATCATGGGCAGCATCGAACAGCGTTTGGAATATCTGGAGGAGGCGAACGACGTGCTGCGTATGCAGAACCACGTCCTGTCCACCGCCTTCAAAGCCTTAATCCGCGCCCTTCCCGCCGACACCGCCGAAATCGCGGTCGAATCCATCCAGCTTGCATTTGAAGACGCACTGGCGGAATTGAACTATGAGGACAGTCCGCATACCGATTTGTTTCACGATGTTACTTATGCGTTTTTCCGTGAAAAAGAACGTTAATTTTATGTTAAACTGATTTTTTAGGCTTTTTGATTACCGAAAGGAATGTTGATGAATATGAAAAAATGGATTGCCGCCGCCCTTGCCTGTTCCGCGCTCGCGCTGTCTGCCTGCGGCGGTCAGGGCAAAGATGCCGCCGCGCCTGCCACCAACCCCGACAAAGTGTACCGCGTGGCTTCCAACGCCGAGTTTGCCCCCTTTGAATCTTTAGACTCGAAAGGCGATGTCGAAGGTTTCGATGTGGATTTGATGAATGCGATGGCGAAGGCGGGCAATTTTAAAATCGAATTCAAACACCAGCCTTGGGACAGCCTCTTTCCCGCTTTGAACAACGGCGATGCGGACGTCGTCATGTCGGGCGTTACCATTACCGACGACCGCAAACAGTCTATGGACTTCAGCGATCCGTATTTTGAAATCACCCAAGTCGTCCTCGTTCCGAAAGGCAAAAAAGTATCTTCTTCCGAAGATTTGAAAAAGATGAACAAAGTCGGCGTGGTTACCGGCTACACGGGCGATTTCTCCGTTTCCAAACTCTTGGGCAACGACAATCCGAAAATCGCGCGCTTTGAAAACGTCCCCCTGATTATCAAAGAACTGGAAAACGGCGGCCTGGATTCCGTGGTCAGCGACAGCGCGGTCATCGCCAATTATGTGAAAAACAACCCGGCCAAAGGAATGGACTTCGTTACCCTGCCCGACTTCACCACCGAACACTACGGCATCGCGGTACGCAAAGGCGACGGGGAAACCTTAAAAGTAATGAACGATGCGTTGAAAAAAGTACGCGAAAGCGGCGAATACGACAAAATCTACGCCAAATATTTTGCAAAAGAAGGCGAACAGGCCGCAAAATAAGCCCACCCGTCCGAACAAAATGCCGTCTGAAGCCCTTTCAGACGGCATTTCTTATTGTCTGTGCCGTTTTGTGTCGGGATGGCAATGTCTAGCAGTGCGGCATTGTTGTGCCGCCATTTGGGTTTTCAGACGGCATCGGGGGCTTCAGACGGCATCGGGGGCTTCAGACGGCATCGCCCCCTCCGCCGTCATTCCCGCGAAAGCGGGAATCCGGTGTGTTCGGTTTCGGTTGTTTTTTTGGGTTTTCGGGTAATTTCCAAATCGTCATTCCCGCGCAGGCGGGAATCCAGACCTTGGGATAGCGGCAATATTCAAAGGTTAGCTGAAGCTTTAGAGGTTCTAGATTCCCGCTTTCGCGGGAATGACGAAATGTTGCGGACGTCAGGGGAATGACGGGGTTTCAGACGGCATCAAATGCTTCGACGGGTTTCAGACGGCATCAAATGCTTCGACGGGTTTCAGACGGCATCAAATGCTTCGACGGGCTTCAGACGGCATCGCCCACCCTCCGCCGTCATTCCCATAAAAACAGAAACCTAAAATTCCGTCATTCCCGCGCAGGTGGGAATCCAGTATGTTCGGTTTCAGTTGTTTTTTGGTTTCGGGTAATTTCCAAATCGTCATTCCCGCTCAGGCGGGAATCCAGACCTTGGGATAGCGGCAATATTCAAAGATTATCTGAAAATTCAGAGGTTCTAGATTCCCGCTTTCGCGGGAATGACGAAAAGTTGCGAACAGCAGGGGGAATGACGAGGTTTCAGACGGCATTGTCCACCTGTTTTGATATGGCGGCAAATTCATCCACGCCGAACAGCGATCCCGAATAGGCGGAAACGGCAAACAAACCGCCGAACCTTTAAACAAACCCACGCCCCAATCAACAAACCGCCCCGACAAACCAAACCGCCGCACCTTAAACAAACCGCCCCGACAAAAAAACAATCCGGAACGCGTCTGACCGTTCCGGATTGTTTTCAGGCGCATCCGCGCATCAAAACATACTGCGCACGCCCATATTGACCTGCCAATTCTGCCGCATCTTGTGCATCGAAGACCTTTGCGCCTCAAAATAAAGCTGCCGTCCGTTTTCGGCATTGCGGCGCACCACGCCCAAACCGTATTCCAGCCAGCCGCCACGGTGTTTGAATTCCTCTACGGCAGAGCCGTTGAACCTGTGGCGGATCGTGCCGATAAATTCGCGTTTGTACATCAGCTTGCCGTAGATGTTCAGCCTGCCGCCGTCCAAACCGTCCACGCCCGCCCGAAAGCCGAACCGCCCCATCAGGCTGCGGAAGTTGTCCGTTTCGGCAGACAGCCCGTTTGACAGCGAAAAGCCGTAGCCGCGCGTAAACCAGTAGGACAACTGCGCTTCCGGCTGCCACCAATAGGTTTTGCCGCCGTCCTGTTTCTCCATCCGCCTGCCGGCTTCGGCGGAAAGCATATAGGCATTCAGGCGCGCTTCGTCCGATTCGACCCGTTTGCCGGAGTAATTGGTCAGCCCGTAGCTGCCCTTATATCGGGCGATGTTGGCGACCAAATCGTAATAAGCCCTGCTTTCCCGGTTGAGCCAGGTGGAATAAACGCCTGCCGTCCTGCCGTAGATTTTGCCGCTGCCGGCGTAGTCTTCGGGGGTGTAGGACGATTGGAGGTGGCGGAGCATCAGCCCTTTGTAATGAATCCATTTGTCGCCGAACCCCGTCCGGTTGAAGCCGCCGGCAAAGCCCCAATAGCGGTTGCCGTAGCCGCCCACGCGGTAATCGCTGCGGCTGCCGGCGAATTTTCCGCCGACGCGTTTGATCCAGACGTTGTTGTCTTCCTGCGGCGTTCCGTCGGCGTGGATTTCGCCCATACGCTGCACCAGCGTTTCATCGGAAACCGCGTTCAACTGATATAACGCCTCGCCGAAAAGGACGCCGCTCGATGCGCCCGTCGACAATGTGGCCGGGTAGAGGTAGAAGTCCCGCTTGCCGTCGGGGGTAATTTCGACATATTTGGAGTTTTCCGACTCGCCCAACTTGAAGCACCACGCCCCGTGTTCCGTACATTTGACGTGCAGTTTATAGGATGCCCCGCCGCCTGCCGACCCCTGATTTTCGACCAGCTTTAAAAATTCCCTGCCCGTCGTTGGTGCCTTGGCATTGTCTTCATATTCGATGATGTGTACGCCTTCGCTGCCTTCGCGCGTAATCAGCTTGTCCGACTTGCCGCTCACGATGTTGCCCTGCATCTTGAACACGCCGCCGTTTCCCTTCAGGCTGGATACGGAGACGTTTACATTCCTGCCGCCGTCCGAAAAGCTCACTTCCGCGCCGTTGCTGATGTCCAATCCGTTGATTTTTGAAGTATTCTGTACATTCCAGCGCGCGCCGTCCTTCATCGTCATATTGATGGATGACACGCTGTCTTTACGGTTTTCCTCAAACAGGGGTTGTCCGCTGGGCGGATTATCGGGATCGTCGGGATCGCCGGTATATTGTCGTTTGCCGATATGGGCTTCCCCGTTGAGATAAGAATTTTTGTTTTTCAGGTTTAAATCTATCACGCCGCCGTTGAGGACGTGGATGTCGCCGTCGATTTGCACCGTTCCGTCGCCCTTGATGTCCACGCTGCTGTTTTTACCGTCCACATTCAAAGCGTCGCCGATGGATTTTTGTTTCCCACTTTCTTCAAGCACCGGCTGCACGTCGATTTTGACATCGCTATGGAAGGTGGCACGGTTGTACGAATCTTCCGGCACATCCTCGCTGCTGCCGCTTTTTTTCGGCAGGTTTCCCACATAAACACCGTAGTTTTCGGCATCCTTCTTATCGCCGCGATCCACCTTGATGCTGACCCCGCCGTGAAAATCCATTTCGGTCTGGTTGACGACCGTTTTGCTCGTTCCCGACGTGCTGATGGTTACATCCTTATATTGCGTTATCGAGATGCCGCGCCCGCGCGTACGCCCGGATTGGACGTATATGTTCAGATTGGAACCTGCTTCCGACTCGATTTTGGTATGGTTTTTGATTTCTTTGGAATATCGCCCTTTATGATTCTTAAATAACTGTATGCCGTTCCCTTGGGTTTTGTCGCTTGTTTTGGTGCCGTCTGTATAAAGATAGTTGTTTCCCTTAAAGGTCAGGGTTGTGTCCGACATACCGTTAGGGTTTGACAACTCATCGTTTGCGAAAATAGCATTCGTTGTAGAGCTATTTTTGACCGATACGTTTTCCAAGGTAATGTCGTTGCCCTTTGCCTCATAGGTTTTGTCTGCAAACAAAATCCCGGCATTTGGAGCAGTTGACGGAAGCGTGTATCGACCGCTGCTCACCGACCCATTAGGTTTTGTCTTTTCGATGGTCCAATGCGCGGGTTCTTTCAACACTTCGCCCCTTGCATCTTTCAACAACGCTTCACCACTTACATCTGTCAAATCTTTTTCACCGAGAGTAGGGTTGCCCTTGACGGTAATGATATTTTTCGCGCCTTTGCCATTGGCGGCAATCACCAGGGAATTAATCGGCGTAACGGCAGTTTCGCCCGAATAATCTAAAGTATGTTCGTTGATCTGATTTCGGTTCGCCGCTACTGCCGCCGTATACCTGGTGTTTTCAATAATGCCGTTATTAGTGGCGGCAATGCTTTTTTCCGTACCCGCAGCCAGCAGGCAGGAAGAAAGGAGGCAGCGGGCGATTGTTTCATCTTTCATAAGTTTTCCACACTTCTTGCATATTATCCTTAATTTTATATCAACAGGGTAATCCAATCAAAAAAAAAAAAAAAAAAAAAAAAAAAAAAATTTTTTTTTTT